>CAZMZS010000001.1:0-69456 GCA_964570675.1 uncultured Roseovarius sp.
ACATCGAGCCCCTGGGCAATAGCGAAATCGGGGTCGAAGGCGGCCAGCGTCATCGGGCGGCGCAGTACCAGCACGAGGCCCAGCACCAAGGCCCCCGCAAGCGCGATCACCAAAGCATCGCTGCGCAGCATGCCGGCGGTGGACCCGAGCAGGAAGGTTTCAAGCCCCGCCTGCCGACCCGCGCTCATGGTCTGGATCACCGTCAAAAGCACCACCCCCGCGCCGAAGAACACCGACAGCACCGCGCCGATGGCGGCGTCCTCGCCAAGGCGGGTGCGCCGGGTCAGCCAACTGACGCAGAGCAGGCCCAGCCCCGCCGAGGCCGCCGCGCCAAGCAACAGCCCCGGAAGCGCGCGCCCGTCGCCCCCGGCCATGACCATAAGAATGAAGGCCAGCCCGATACCGGGCAGGGTGGCGTGGCTGACCGCGTCGCTGACCAGCGCGCGCTTGCCCAGCACGAGGAACACGCCCGTCACCCCTGCCGCGATACCCAGCAGCCCGGCGCCCAGCGTGACCAGCGTCGCGTTATAGCCGAGCTGCAGGAACAGTGCCTCAGTGAGCATCACGCGCACCCGCCGCCCCGGCCGGGTCCAGCGCAAGACGCCCGCCATAAGCCAGATCGAGGTTTTCACGGCTGAAGGTGGTGGCCACAGGCCCTTCGGTGATGGCGCTGACATTCATCAGGAACACGCGGTCGAAATAGCCCGGCACGGTGGCAAGGTCGTGATGCACGGCGATGACGGTGCCGCCTTCGGCCACGATCTCCTTGAGGACGGCAATGATGGCGCGTTCGGTGGCGGCATCGACCCCGGCGAGGGGTTCGTCGAGCATGTAGAGATCAGCCCCCTGCGCCAATGCGCGCGCCAGGAAGACGCGCTGTTGCTGGCCGCCCGAAAGGCGACCGATCTGGCGGTCGGCGAAATCCTCCATCCCGACGCGGGCAAGGCAGGACATGGCCCGCGCCAGATGTGGCGCGCGCACGCGGCGCAAGAGGCCAAGTTCGCGATACATGCCCATCAGCACCACATCGAGCGCGCGGGCCGGGAACTCCCAGTCGATCGCCGCGCGCTGGGGCACATAGGCGATGCGGTGGCGTTGACGCGCAAGCGGCTTGCCCCAGCAGGTCACCCGCCCCGAAAGCGGCGCCACGATGCCCAGAGCCGATTTCAGGAGCGTCGATTTCCCCGCGCCGTTGGGACCGATGATCGCGGTCATGGCGCCGGGGTGAAAGCCGATGCTGACATCCCTGAGAGCAGGGCTGTCGCCGTAGGACACGGTGAGGCCGCTGATCGCCAGAGGGCTGGTCGGCGCGGCATCGGCGCGCACCGGGATCACCGGGGATTGGGCCTTTGGGCGGGTGCTGTCGATTTTCATCCTCACAATCCCGCCTGCAAGAGGCCATCCATGCCCCGCGCCGGAGGTTGCCCGCCCAACGCGGCGGCGATGGTGGTGACGTTATGGTCGATCATGCCGATATAGCTGCCCTCGTAGCTGCCCGGCACGCCCATCGCGTCCGAAAAGAGCGACCCGCCGATCCTGACCGCATGGCCCTGGGCGGCAGCGCCTTCGGCCAGTGCGCGCATGTTGCGATCCGAAACGGAGGTTTCGACAAAGACCGCGCCGATGTCGCGTTCGGCCAGCAGGCTTGCGAGGGTGCGGATCCGGTTCAGCCCGGCCTCGGATTCGGTCGAGATGCCCTGCACGCCGATCACCTCGAAGCCGAAGGCGCGACCGAAATAGCCGAAGGCGTCATGCGCCGTCATCAGAACGCGAGATGCGGGCGGCACGGTGGACAGCACGCCCTGCGCGTAGACGTCGAGCCGGTCGACGCGCGCAAGGTAAGCATCGGCATTGGCGGCGAAGGTGTCGCCATGGGCCGGCGCAAGATTGGTGAGCGCGTCGCGCACCCCGCGCAGCACATGGGTCCAGAGGGCGGGCACCATCCAGACATGGGGATCAAAGCGCCCCTCGTATTCGTCATGGGCGATCAACTGGGCGCGCGGCACGGCCTCGCCCACCGCGACGGCGGTGCCGCGGCGCGAGAGCTTGAGCAGCATCTCTTCCATCTGCGCCTCAAGGTAGAGCCCGTGCCAGAGCACCAGATCGGCCCGCGTCAGCGCGACGATATCGCTGCGGGTCTGGCGATAGGAATGCGGATCGACGCCAGGGCCCATGAGCGCACGCACATTGACCAGATCGCCGCCAATATTGCGCGCGGCGTCGGCGATCATCCCGGTGGTGGCCACGATATCAAGTGCGGGCGACGCGGCCCGAAGCGGCGTGGCCGCAAGCGCAAGGGCCGATGCGGCCTGACCGATAAGGCGGCGTCGGGAAAGGCGGGTCATGGGAGCTCCGTTGGTTGCGATCGCTTTCGGGGACTATGGGGCGGGAGGGGTATGAAGTCAATGCAATTGCGAGTTATTCGCAATTGCAGGAAGGGTGCGCGCGCTTGCCAAGCCTTTCGGCGCATGCGAGTCTGGCAATGGGTTTTTCAGGACATGGCGGCATGCCGATGCAGGGCTTCGGACAGGATCACGTCACGCAGTTGCAGCAGGCCGATGGCCTGCGCAATGCGGGCATGGATCTGGACATGGACTGGCTTGGCGCGCTGCGGCTGAACGCCCCGGCGATCACCCGGTCGGCGGTCGCCCTGCCCGCGCGACGCGTTGTCACGGGCCGCGAACGGGCGGCATGGATGTGCAAGGCGGTGGCCTGCATGGACCTCACCACCCTGTCTGGCGACGATACCGCGGCGCGGGTCGCGAGGCTTTGTGCCAAGGCGCGCCAGCCGCTGCGCCCGGACCTTTTGGAGGCCCTGGGGATGGAGGGGCTGCGCGTCGGCGCGGTCTGTGTCTATCACGAGATGATCGCACCGGCCCTCGAGGCGCTGGAGGGCACGGGCATTCCGGTGGCTGCGGTGTCCACCGGGTTTCCGGCGGGATTGTCGCCGATGCGTCTGCGGATCGCCGAGATCGAGGCCAGCGTCGCCGCCGGGGCGCAGGAGATCGATATCGTGATTTCACGCCGACGGGTTCTGGAGGGGCGCTGGGACGCGCTGCACGACGAGTTGAGGGCGTTTCGCGCGGCCTGTGGCGCGGCGCATATGAAGGCGATCCTTGCCACCGGGGAGTTGGGCGGCCTGCACAACGTGGCGCGCGCGGCGATGGTGGCGATGATGGCGGGCGCGGATTTCATCAAGACCTCGACCGGGAAGGAGCCGGTGAACGCGACGCTGCCGGTGACGCTGGTGATGTTGCGGATGATCCGCGACTATCACGAGAGGACCGGATGGCGGGTGGGCATGAAACCGGCGGGCGGCATTTCAAAGGCAGGCGAGGCGCTGGCCTATCTTGCGATGCTGCACGAGGAGCTGGGCCGCGACTGGATGTCGCCCGGGCTGTTCCGTTTCGGGGCGTCGTCCTTGCTGGCGGATATCGAGCGGCAGCTTGAACAGCATGTGAGCGGGCGGCCCTCGGCGGCCTGGCGTCACGGGATCGGATGAAGTGAGCGGGGACAGGGACATGAGCGTGCGCGAGGAATATGACGGCATGACCTTCGGGGATGCCCCGGAAAGCGCCGCCGAGGCGCTGGCCTGGCTGGTCGATCAGGGCGACCGTTTCGGACAGTTCATCAACGGCGCCTTTGGGGTGCCGGGGGCGGGCTTCGACGCGGTGAACCCGGCCAGCGGCGAGGTTCTGGCGACCCTGTCAGCGGCAACGCCGGACGATCTGGACAGCGCGGTGAGCGCCGCCGGGAAGGCAGAGCGCAAATGGGCAAGGCTGGGCGGGGCCGGACGGGCCAGGCATCTGGATGCGCTGGCGCGGGTGATCGCCAATAACGCGCGGCTCTGCGCGGTGATGGAGGTGCTCGATACCGGGCGGCCCATTGGCGCGGTGCGCGACGATGATCTGGCGCAGGTGCAGCGGCAATTCCAGCATCACGCCAGCCTGGCGCAGTTGATCGACGATGAATGGCCGGGGCGCGCGCCGCTGGGTGTCTGCGCGGTGATCCTGCCGTCTCGGATGCCGCTGGTGGTGCTGGCGCGAAAGCTGGCCCCGGCGCTGGCGGCGGGCAACAGCGTGATTGTGAAGCCGTCGCAATGGGCATCGCTGAGCGCGCTGCTGTTTGCTGATCTGTGCAGTCAGGCAGGATTGCCGAAAGGCGTGGTCAATATCCTGACCGGCGACGCGGCGCTGGGCGAGCGCCTTGCCTGCCACGCGGGGATCGACATGGTCGGCTTTGCCGGGTCGCTCAGTGCGGGGCGCGCACTGCGCCGCGCGACGGCGGGGTCGGGCAAGGCCCTGTCGCTGGAAGTGGACGCCGCCGAAAGTTTCGTGGTGTTCGACGATGCCGATCTCGATTCAGCGGTCGAGGCGCTGGCGCAGCGCTTTGACAGCCCGCATCGCCTGCTGGTGCAGGAGAGCGTGGCGGAGCGGTTTCAGGAAAAGCTACGCAACCGTATGGAAAAGCTGCGGGTCGGTGATCCGCTGGATCGTTGCACCGATATCGGCGCGATGGCCAACCCGGCAGCGCGCGGGCGGCTGGCCGATCTGATCGCCCGCGCGGGGGGTGATCTGTTCGTGCCGGTGCGGCCCTCGCCCGGCGGGCAGTATCACCGACCGGCCCTGATCACCGGGCTGGCGCCCGCCGATCCGGCGATGCATCTTGATATACGCGGCCCCGTGGCGGTGGGAATGAGCTTCAGAACGCCGCAGGAAGCGCTGCAACTGATCAATAACACGGGCCATGCGGGCGCGGTCTCGCTTTGGTCGGAGACGCTGTCGCTGGTGCTGGATCTTGCGCCGCGTCTGGCGGCGGGCGTCGTCTGGATCAACGCGACGGGCCTGACCGACGCCGCCGCGCCGCATGGCGGACTGCGCGAAGCCGGGTTCGGGCGCGACGGGGGATGGGATGGGTTGGCGCACTATACGGCGGCGAATGTAAAGCCCAAACCCCTGCCCCGGCTCGAACCCTTTGCCAGCGCCAATGGCGCACAAACAAGCGAGCACGTGCCCGAGGTCAGCGACGCGACGCTGTTCATTGCAGGGCGGCAGGTGCGCCCCGGCGGCTATTGCCGCAATGTGCATGACAAGGCGGGGCGCATATTGGGACAGGTCGCGCTGGCCGGGGCAAGCGATGTCGGCGCGGCGGTAGGCGCGGCGCATAACGCCGCGGACTGGAGCCGCAGAAGCGGGCGCGACCGGGCGCGGGTTCTTATGGCCATGAGCCATGCGCTGGCCACGCGGAAGGAAGATTTGTCACATCTTATCAATAGCTTGACAGGTGGGCGAAGTGGCGAAAAGGAGATCGACACCGCGATCGAACGGCTGTTCGCCTATGCCGCGAAGGCCGACACGATCGCGGCGCGCGCACCCGGCGTGCCGATGCACGGGCTGGCCGTGGCCGAGCGCGCGCCGGTGGGTGTGATCGGCGCGATCTGCCCGGACGAGGCGCCGCTGCTGGGGCTGGTCTCGGTCTTGGCGCCGATCCTGACCATGGGCAACCGGGCCGTTCTGCTGGCATCCGAAGCCTATCCGCTGATCGCGCCCGAACTGGCGTTGATCTTTGAATGCCTGCAAATGCCCCCCGGTGCGGTCAACCTGCTGACGGGGTGCCATGCTGACCTGGCCTCGGCGATGGCGCGGCATATGGAGATCGAGGCGCTGTGGTGTTTCTCGTCAAGCGATCTGTCGGCAATGATCGAGCGCGAGAGCGCGGAGGCGATGAAACGGACCTGGGTGAATGACGGCCACGCGCGCGACTGGTTCGGTGCGGCGGGCGAAGACCCGGCGTTCCTGGACAAGGCGACGATGATCAGGACCACATGGCTGCCCGCCGGAATCTGAGCAGGACGTGACGACGCCCGGCGCGGCACAGGGGCCGGACCGGGCGTCTGAAGGAGCGGTCCCTCCGCTCAGCCTGCGCTGCGATTGCCGCCTTCGGCGTTGCGATACTCGGTTTCCTCGGTCACGCTGAAACGGCCGCCCTTGAGCTTTTGCAGCTTGCCGTCGCGCAGCAGCTTGCCGAAGCTGCGCAAACCATCCTCGCGCGAGAAACCGCCATCCGACACTTCTCGCAGCTTGCCCATCAGCATCGGGCGCGAGAATTGCGGGCGCCCTTCCACATCGGCGAGATAGGCGGCGGCCGCCTCGAGCAGGTCGGGGAGTTCTGTCGCGCCCATCTCGGCGGCGAAATCGGCAAAGCCACTGTCAACGGCGGCCGGATCGGCCTGCAATTCTGCGGTCGAGATACGGCGCGGGCGGATCGGTTCACGCGAGCTTTCGACATCTACACGCTGTTCGGCCACCAGTTTGAGCGGCGCTGAGCGGGTTTCCTCGGGCCGGGGCGAGCGGGTGTGCTCGCGCGTGCCGGCGGCGCGGGGGCGGCGCGGGCGCACCACATCCGCCAGGTCCGAGCGATAGGGCGTGTCGTCCTTGCCCGCGTCCTGTTCGATCCCGGCTTTCTTGTCGGCGCGTGTGGCGGCGACGGCGGCGCGCAAGTGTTGGATCACGCTGCGGCGGTGGTTCGCCTCGGGCGCGTCACGTTGGTTGTCGGTTTCGGCGAAGATGCGGTTCACATCCGCATGGGGTTCGTCTTCGTCCAGCTTGCCAAGGGCAGGCGCGGGTTGGGATGGTTCGTCGTCATCGGTTTCGGCGGCCTCGGCCCAGTCGTCATCCAGCGTGGATTCGGGCAGGTCGTCGGCCTCGTCCGTATCATTGCCGGCGAGACGGTCCTGTTGCACGGGCGCATCAGCGTCGATCTCGGCTTCGAGTGCGGCCAGTTCGCGCTGAAGATCGGCCTCTTCCTCGGGGCTGAGGAGGGAGGCGGCGGCGTCTTCCTCTTGGTCTTGGGACACCTCTTCGGCAGGGTCGCCCTCGGCGAGTTCCGCTTCGAACTTCTGCGCGGCGAGGGTGGCCTCGAGTTCGCTGCGCTTGATGGTCACGACACGGGCGCGCACGGGCTCCTGCACCTCGGCGGTGTCTTCATCGGCGGCGGGCTCGTCCTCGGGTGTGACCTCGTCGGAATCGGCGGTCTCTGGCCCGGCGGGTTCTTTGGCGGGCTCGGCTTCAGCCGCTTGCGCGTCAGGGGTTTCCGGCGCTTGAGGCGTCGCGGTTTCTTCGGCGGCCTCCTCGGGCGCGGGCGTGACGTCGGCGGTGTCTGTCGCCTCCTTGGCGGCGTCAGCGGGCAGGGAATCGGCCAGAAGCTGCGCCAGCGTATCATGGGCCAGATCGACCTGATCGCCGGGCTTGGACTCGCTGGACTCGGGCTGAATTTCCTGTTCTTTTTCAATGGTATCGCCGGTATCGGCGGGTTCCTGTGCGACGGTGTCGCGATCTGCGTCAAAGCGCGAGAGGATCGAATCGAGATCGTCGCCCTCGTCCTGCTCGAGCGGGGTGGCCCGCGCGAGCTCGGCGGCGTCGTCGGCCTCGAGCGCGGCATCAAGATCAGCGGCGGTGTCGTCGAGGAAGTCGCCCGCGCTGTCGTCTTCGGCGTGCTCGTCCTCGGTGAATTCGTCACCGCTGTAGCTGCGTTCGGATTGCATCACGACCGACCGGATGCGGCGCAGCTTGGCGGCGACGCTGTCGGCTTCGGGCTCGGGCTGGGCCTCTGCGACGGGCTCGACTTCGGCTGCCGGTTCGGCTTCGGCAACGGGTTCGGGCTCCGCCTCGGGTGCCGGTTCGGCTTCGGCCGCAGCTTCGGGTTCGGATTCCGGTGTTTCGGAGAGAACCTCTTCGCTGGCTTCTTCGGTGACGGCGGGATGCGCGGCCTCGGCGGCTTCGGCGGCGGTTTCCTCTTCGTCCGCGGGCGCAGGCTCAGGGGACTCGGCGACCACATCCGTGGTCGCTTGGTCTTCCGGTGCGGCCTTGGCCTCGACTTCGGGAGATTCGGCGGCGGTTTCTGCTTCCTCGGGCGCGGCTTCGACCTCGGGCGATTCGGCCAGCTCGGGTTCGGTTGCTTCTGCCTCGGGGGCGGGGGCCTCGGGGGCGGATGGTTCAACCGCCTCTGGTTCGGGGGCTTCCTGAACCGGGGGTTCGGGAGTTTCTGCCTCCGCCTCGGGCGCAGGTTCAGCTGCGGGCTGTTCGGGTTTGGTCTGCTCAGGCGCGGGCTGGGGCTGAGGCGCGGTCAGACCGGAGAGGGCTGCGGAATCCGCGGCGCGCAGAACGATGCCGCCGTCGCGCTGATGCGCTTCGACACGGCGCGAGACTTCGCGCTCGGCGATCCGGGCCAGCATCTCGGCGTCCGGCGTCGGCGGTTCGGCACCAAAGTACCTGTCATCCGCAGCGAGGTCGCGAAAATACTCGGCGATCGCTTTCATCGTGTCGAAGGAATCATCGAATCCTTCGAGAGTGCACGAGAATGTCCCGTACGAGACTGTAAGAATTTTACTTCCACTAACCATTTGAATGCTCGCTCTGCTTGACCTGCGACATTCGTCTTTACCATCCTTGCCAAGACCAAAGGCGCCCGATTCTTGGAACTTTACCGTATCATTTCGTGGTGAGAATGTGATCAGTTTCCTAAATAGTGGCTAATCAGGAAAAAGTCAGATGATTGTTGAGGCGGCAGAGCCAATCACCCTGATTGGGGGCGCGGAAATAGATAAATCCTTGCTCGGGCGCGCGCGCGCGCTGGGACCAAGAGTGGTTGCAGCGGATGGCGGGGCTGATGCGGCGCTGGCGCTGGAGGTGGTTCCCGAGGCGGTGATCGGCGATTTCGATTCGCTGAGCGACGCGGGGCGCGCGCGGTTTCCCGCCGATGCGCTGCACCCGATCCCGGATCAGGACAGCACGGATTTCGACAAGTGCCTAAGCAATATCGCCGCCCCGCTGGTGGTGGGAATCGGGTTCTCGGGGGCGCGGCTGGATCATCAGCTGGCCGCTTACAACACGCTGGTGCGCCACCCGCATCGGCGCTGCATCCTGCTGGGGAGCGAGGAGCTGGTGTTCCTGGCGCCGCCCGAGTTGTCGATCGACCTGCCCGAGGGTTGCGAGGTGTCGCTGTTTCCGCTGGGTGCGGTCGAGGGGCTGTCGGAGGGGCTGAAATATTCCATCGCGGGGCTGAATTTCGCACCCGATGGCAGGATCGGCACGTCGAACCATGCGACGGGGCCGGTGCAATTGTCGCTGACCGCACCCAAGATGCTGGTCATCCTGCCCGAGGCGATGCTGGAAGTGGCGGCACACGCGCTTCTGAAGGCGCGCGCCGTCTGGCCCGAGGGGTAGGCAGCCGGAATCTTCAGCAGTTGGGCACGTTCACCGCAAGACCGCCGAGCGAGGTTTCCTTGTATTTCTCGCTCATGTCCTCGCCCGTCTGGCGCATGGTTTCGATACAGGCATCGAGCGGCACAAGATGGGTGCCGTCCCCGCGCAGGGCGAGGCTGGCGGCGCTGACCGCCTTGATCGCGCCAAGGCCGTTGCGTTCGATGCAGGGCACCTGCACCAGCCCCTTCACGGGGTCGCAGGTCATGCCGAGGTGATGTTCCAGCGCGATTTCGGCGGCGTTCTCGATCTGGGCGGGGGTGCCGCCCAGAACGGCGGCCAGTCCGGCGGCGCCCATCGCGGCGGCGCTGCCGACTTCGGCCTGGCACCCGGCTTCGGCGCCCGAGATCGAGGCGTTGTATTTCACAAGCCCGCCGATGGCGGCGGCGGTCAGAAGAAAATCCTCGATCTGCGTCTCGGAGGCGCCGGGGACATGTTCGAGCCAGTATTTGATGACGGCGGGCACCACACCCGCCGCGCCATTGGTGGGCGCGGTCACGACCTGCCCGCCGGCGGCGTTTTCCTCGTTGACGGCCATGGCGTAGAGGCTGATCCAGTCGTTGATCTTGTGGGGCGCCTGAAGGTTGGTGCCGCGTTCGGCCAGGAGGGAATCGCGAATGCCCTTGGCGCGGCGGCGCACGCGCAGACCGCCGGGCAGTTCGCCTTCGGATTCGATGCCGCGCTCGATGCAGTCATCCATCACCTTCCAGATTCGCGCGACGCCTGAGCGCAGGTTTTCCGGGCCGCCGCGCGAAATCTCGTTGGCTTTCTTCATCTGGGCGACGCTCTTGCCCGAATGTTCGGCCATTTCCAGCATTTCGGCGGCGGATTTGAAGGGATAGGGGACCGGCTCGCCTTCGTCGGTGTTGCGGCCCTGGGCCAGTTCGGCCTCGGTCATGACGAAGCCGCCGCCGATGGAATAATAGGTTTCCTGCAGGATCACATCGCCCTGCGCGTCGGTGGCCATCAGGATCATGCCATTGGCATGGCCCGGCAGGTTGGGGCCGAAATCGAAGATCAGGTCGTCCTTGGGGTGAAACACCAGTTCCGGCAGGCCGGGCGGGCGCAGCGTGTGGGTTTCACGGATCTGCTCAAGCGTCGCCTCGGCGGTGTCGTGGTCGTAATCTTCGGGGCGAAAGCCCGCGAGGCCCAGGATGGTGGCGCGGTCCGTGGCATGGCCGATGCCGGTGAAGGCAAGGCTGCCATGCAGGGAGCCGCGCAGACCGTGAGGTTCGAAGGGGGCGGCGCGCATCTTGTCGAGAAAGCGCGCGGCGGCCACCATCGGCCCCATCGTATGGGACGATGAGGGGCCGACGCCGATCTTGAACATGTCGAAGACGGACAGAAACATGCAATCTTTCCCGTTCTGGCCCGATGGCGACACGGGCTTTTCTATCTCTATGACGCGCAGGGGCGCGCTGTGGCGGCGCAAAAGCGACCGAGTCGTCGAAATCTGCGCCAGTCTTGTCAATCTCGGGGCTGCAAGGCCCGGTTTCAACGTTTGTGTCGCCTCAGACCGCGCTGCCTTCGGGTGGATCGGCGGGCTGTGGCGCGGTGAGTGGCGTGGGGCCAAGCCCCTCGGCGCGGATCGCGGCGGCGACGCTGGAGCGGGTTTCGAGGGCCGTAGCCATGGCCCGCAGATGTGGCCAGCGCCCCAGTGAGAACCAATCGGTCGCGCCCTGCGGATAAAGCGCCATCCAGCGCAGCATCGGGCCAAGGTAGAGGCCGAGGATCGTGGGGGCCGCGCCGCTGAACAGCGAAGGCGACGTGGTGGCGGCTGATTCGAGCATATCGAGAAGGCGGGCGATCTCGCCCTGCATATGGCTGCGCAGGCGCGCGCATTCCGCAGGGCCCGGGCCGGTGTAGCGCTCAGGATAGAAGGTCATCCGAAGAGCCGGGTGCAGCGTGTTGGACAGGAAGAACAGCCATTTGAGCATCGCGCCCCGTTCTGGCGCATCGGCTGCGGGCGCCAGCGCGCCATGCCGGTCGGCCAGCCAGAGCAGGATCGCGCCGGTCTCGAAGATCGGGCCATCGGGCGTTTCGAGCGCCGGGATCAGCCCTGCGGGATTGATCGCAAGGTAGCCAGGCGAGGATTGCGCCCGCGCCGCGCGGTCCACCAGAATGGCGCGGTAAGGCTGGTGCAGTTCCTCGAGGGCGAGGCGGATCACCAGCGAGGCGTTGTCGGGCGCGTAATGCAGGCGGTAGGGTTCGGTCATGGGCATGGTGGCAGCCTAGCGTCACGGGCGCGCCGCGCCAGCCTGAAAGCGACGGCCCGTCTGCCGCGCGAGGCACCGGGCGCGAGGGTTTGTCACAAACCCGCCGATGCCCCCTCGCGCATGGCGCTCAACTTGCCTATAACCCTTCCCGAAACGTCACGGGGAGTCGCTGCCATGACCGGAGAATTGTCGCCCATCGACAAGGCCAAGTTCGTCGCCGCCAAACGTTCCGTGGACTATGTCGAAGACGGGATGCGCGTCGGGCTGGGCACGGGATCGACCGCCGCCTGGATGGTGCGCTGCCTTGGCGAGCTGGTGCGGGATGACGGGCTCAAGATCAAGGGCGTGCCGACATCGACCCGCACCGCGGAACTGGCGCGCGAGGTCGGTATCGAGGTGATCAGCCTTGACGAGGCCAAGTGGCTGGACCTGACCATCGACGGGGCCGACGAGTTCGACGCCAATCTGAACCTGATCAAGGGCGGTGGCGGAGCGCTGTTGCAGGAAAAGATCGTCGCCACCGCCAGCGACCAGATGATCGTGATCGCCGATGTCGGCAAGGAGGTCGAGACCCTGGGCGCGTTCCCGCTGCCGATCGAGGTCATTCCGTTCGGCTGGGAGACCACCAAGTCGCTGGTCGAGGAGATGCTGATCTCGATGGATGTGCTGGGGCGTGATGCGACGCTGCGGATGAATGGCGACCGCCCCTTCGTGACCGATGAGGGGAATTACATCCTTGATCTGCATCTGGGGCGGATCGGCAAGGCCAACCAGTTGGCAATGGTGCTGAACCAGATGCCGGGCGTGGTGGAAAACGGGCTGTTCATAGATATCTGCGACGTGGTGATCGTGGGTTATGGCGATGGCCGGGTCGAGACCCGCGACATCAACGAGGGCACGGTCGAGGAAGACCGGCTCGATTTCCTGGAATCCGAGAACCTGTTCACCGATCTGCAGGACTGAGCGGGCACAATTCAGAGGGCATGGCATTGGCATTCGACTACGACCTTTTCGTGATCGGCGGCGGCTCGGGCGGGGTGCGCGCGGCGCGCGTGGCGGCACAGGGCGGCGCCAAGGTGGCGCTGGCCGAGGAGGACCGCTATGGCGGCACCTGCGTGCAGCGCGGCTGCGTGCCCAAGAAGCTGATGGTATTCGCCAGCGAGTATCCCGGCCATATGGAGGACGCGCAGGCCTATGGCTGGACCGTGCATGCGGGCGGCTTCGACTGGCCGGCGTTCCGCGACACGATGCACAGCGAGCTGGACAGGCTGGAAGGGGTCTATCGGCGGCTCTTGTCCAACAGCGGGGTCGAGACCTTCGATTCCCGCGCGGTGGTGGCCGATGCCCACAGCGTCAGGCTGGCCAGCGGCGAAACCAAGACCGCAAAGCATATCCTGATCGCCACCGGCGGGTGGCCGGTCACGCCCGAGTTGCCCGATGCCGAACATGCGCTGACCAGCAACGAGATCTTCCATCTGGAAACGCTGCCCAAATCGCTGCTGATCGTTGGCGGCGGCTATATCGCCTGCGAATTCGCCTGTATCCTCAATGGTCTGGGTGTCCAGGTGACGCAGTATTACCGTGGCGCGCAGATCCTGCGTGGGTTCGACGAAGAGGCGCGCGGGCTGATTTCCGAGGAAATGATGCGCAACGGGGTCGATCTTCACCTGGGCTGCAACATCATCGAGATGGAAAAGCAGGAACAGGGGTTCCGCATCAAGGCCACCAATGGCGACGAGCGGGTGTTCGACCAGGTGATGTTCGCGACCGGACGCAATCCGAACACGGCCGGGATGGGGCTTGAGGAGGTCGGCGTGAAGCTGGGCCGCAAGGGCGAGATCGAGGTCGATTCCTACAGCCAGACGGCGGTGCCGTCGATCTATGCGATCGGCGACGTGACCGACAGGGCGAACCTGACGCCGGTGGCGATCCGCGAGGGGATGGCCTTTGTGGAGACGGTGTTCAACGGCAACCCGACCCCGGTGGATCACGACCTGATCCCGACGGCGATCTTCACCCAGCCGGAATTCGGCACCATCGGCCTGAGCGAGGAGGCGGCCCGCGATCAGGAACCCGTGGATGTCTACTGCACGTCGTTCAAACCGATGCAGCAGAGTTTCGCGGGGCGCGAGGACCGGGTTTTGATGAAATTGATCGTCAGCAAGGAAAGCCGGCGCATCCTGGGTTGTCATATCGTCGCGCCCGGCGCGGGCGAAATGATTCAGCTGGCCGGAATCGCGGTCAAGATGGGTGCAACGAAAGAAGATTTCGACCGCACGGTGGCGGTTCACCCCACCATGGCCGAGGAAATCGTCACGATGCGAGAACCAGTGCGAAGCGCTTGAAATTCAGGTATCACAGCACAGGTTAGAGAGAACGCCCCGTGAGGGGCGGCAGTAAAGGGAAGTTTTACATGGCTGGAAATTCTGGCGGCCCCTGGGGCGGCGGCGGAAATTCAGGCGGCGGGGATGACAACCGCGGCGGAAATCGGGGCGGACGCAGACCACCGGAGGGGGGCGGACCGCAGATCCCGGAGATCGACGAACTTGTTCGCAAGGGCCAGGATCAGCTGCGCGTGCTGATGGGCGGTCGCGGCGGCGGCGGCAATGACGGCAGTGGCGGCGGTGGCGGCCCGGCCTTCGGGCGCGGATCCATCCTGCTTGGCGTGGTGATCGCGCTGGTGGCCTGGGCGGCCGCCAGCTTTTACACCGTGAAGCCTGAGGAACAATCCGTGGAGCTGTTCCTTGGGTCCTATTCCTCGACGGGGAATCCGGGCCTCAACTTCGCACCGTGGCCGGTGGTGACCTATGAGGTGGTGAATGTCACCTCGGAACGCACCGAGGACATCGGCATGGGACGGGGCAATGAAAGCGACGGCCTGATGCTGACCACTGACGCCAATATCGTCGATATCGACTTTCAGGTGGTGTGGAATATCAACGACCCCGCGAAATTGCTGTTCAACATCCGCGACCCGCAGTTGACGGTGCGCGCCGTGTCCGAATCCGCGATGCGCGAGATCATCGCGGCGTCGAACCTTGCGCCGATCCTCAACCGCGACCGTGGCCTTATCGCCGACACCGCGCGCGAGAATATTCAGGAGACCCTGGATGATTACGAAAGCGGCATCACCATCGTGCGTGTCAACCTTGATACCGCCGACCCGCCGGGCGCCGTGATCGACGCCTTCCGCGAGGTGCAGGCCGCCGAACAGGAGCGCGACCGTCTGCAACGCCAGGCCGACGCCTATGCCAACCGCGTGCTCGCCGAAGCCCGTGGTGAGGCGGCACAGGTGATCGAGGTCGCCGAAGGCTACCGCGCCCGCGTGGTCAACGAAGCCATCGGTGAGGCCAGCCGCTTTATCGCGGTGGCGCAGGAGTTCAACAACGCTCCCGAAGTGACGCAGCGCCGTCTCTACCTCGAGACGATCGAGCGGACATTGGGGCAGCTTGACAAGATCCTGATCGACGAAAACACAGAAGCGGGCCAGAACGGTCAGGGCGTCGTGCCTTACCTGCCGCTCAATGAATTGCGCCGCAGTGGCGGTGCGTCCTCCAACACCAGCAACGGGGGCTCGAACTGATGCGTAAATCCGCACTTCTTCTGCCGATCGCGGTCATCGCTGTCATCGGCGTGCTGTCCTCGATCTTTATCGTGGACGAACGCGAGAAAGCGCTTGTCCTGCAATTCGGCCAAATCCGCCAGGTGGTCGAGGAACCGGGCCTCGGGTTCAAGATCCCGATCATCCAGGAAGTCGTCAGATATGACGACCGGATCCTGTCCTTTGACACCGACACGATCGAGGTCACGCCTTCGGACGATCGCCGACTGGTGGTCGATGCCTTCGCGCGCTACCGGATCGCCAATGTGGTGCAATTCCGTCAGGCCGTGGGCGTGGGCGGCATCCGTGCCGCCGAGGACCGTCTGTCGTCGATCCTGAACGCGCAGATCCGCGAGGTGCTGGGCGCCGACCAGGTGACATCGGACACGATCCTGTCGCCGCAACGGGGCGAACTGGCGCGGCGTATCCGCGGGCAGGCCCGCACAAGCGCCGAAGGCCTTGGTCTGGAAATCGTCGACGTGAGGCTGAAGCAGACCAACCTGCCGCAGCAGAACCTGGAAGCCACCTTTGCCCGGATGCGCGCCGAGCGTGAACGCGAAGCCACCGACGAGATCGCCCGCGGTAACGAAGCCGCGCTGCGCGTGCGCGCTGCGGCGGATCGTACCGTGGTGGAAACCGTGTCAAAAGCTGAGCGTGAAGCCGAGATCACCCGAGGTGAGGCCGATGCCGAACGGAACCGGATCTATGCCGAGGCCTTTGGGAACAATCCCGAGTTCTTCGCGTTCTATCGCTCGCTCTCGGCATTGGAGCGGTCGCTCGACTCGCAGAATACGACTCTGGTGTTCTCGCCCGAAAGCGACTTTCTTTCCGAGCTTTTCAGTTCGGTTCGGGCCGATGGTCTGACCGAAGTGCAGATCGACGATCTTGATATCGAGCGCCTTCGCGAGATGGCCCCGGAATCCGAGATTTCGCCCGACCTGCCGGAATCCGAGCGCCAGCGGCTTGAAGAGGAAGAGCGCCAGCAAGAGGCGCAGACGGAATCCGAGGCGTCCAATTGATCGAAAACATCTTTCTGGCCCTCGGGCTGGTCTTGATACTGGAGGGGCTGGTCTATGCACTGGCCCCTTCGCTTGTGGAGCGTTTTCTGATTGCGCTCAGCACCCTGTCGGAAGAAAACCGCCGGCTTCTGGGGCTGGTCGCGATGGCGATCGGGCTGGTGATGGTCTGGGCCGCAAAGGCGCTGGGCGCTTGATTTCCGGCTCACTTGGGTTTCACATGAACGTGACAACAGGGTGCGTGCCTTTTGCGTTTGCGCCCGCAGCACCTAAATGCATGTCAGAGCAACACAGACGCCAAGGCGTTTTGCATATGCCCAAACGGACAATGGCAAGGAGACGACCCCAGTGACAGCCCAATCCGCAACTTTTCCAGACAGACAAACCGGCGCGCTGCGCGCGCTTTGGCTGACGGCGCTGACCATGGCGCTGATCATCGCGCAGGCGCTGATGGCGCAGGCGCGCCCCGACAGTTTCTCGGACCTTGTCGACAAGGTCAGCCCGGCGGTGGTGAACATCACCACCTCGACCGTGGTGGCACGGGGCGCCGGCCCCTCGCCTATCGTGCCAGAGGGTTCGCCCTTTGAGGATTTCTTCCGCGAATTCCGCGATCGCAACGGTGAGGGCGACCGGCCGCGCCGCACCTCGGCGCTTGGCTCGGGTTTCGTCATTTCCGAGGATGGCTTCGTGGTGACCAACAACCACGTCATCGAATCCGCTGACGAGATCATCATCGAGTTCTTTTCCGGCCAGGAGCTGACCGCCGAAGTGATCGGCACCGACCCCAAGACCGATATCGCGCTACTCAAGGTCGAGGCCGACGAGCCGCTTCCGTTTGTCACCTTCGGCGACAGCGACACGGCGCGCGTCGGCGATTGGGTGATGGCGATGGGCAACCCGCTGGGCCAGGGTTTCTCGGCCAGCGCGGGCATCGTTTCGGCGCGCAACCGCGCGCTCAGCGGCACCTATGACGATTACATCCAGACCGACGCGGCGATCAACCGGGGCAACTCGGGCGGGCCGCTCTTCAACATGGAGTCACAGGTGATCGGCGTGAACACCGCGATCCTGTCGCCCACCGGTGGCTCGATCGGGATCGGCTTCTCGATGGCGTCGAACGTTGTGACCCGCGTGGTCGATCAGCTCAAGGAGTATGGCGAGACGCGGCGCGGCTGGCTGGGTGTGCGCATCCAGGACGTGACCGACGACGTCGCCGAAGCAATGGGCCTTGAAGAGGTGCGCGGCGCACTGGTGACGGACGTTCCCGAAGGCCCCGCCGCCGAGGCCGGCATGAAGGCGGGCGACGTGATCCTGAGCTTTGACGGCAAGCAGGTTCAGGACACCCGTGAACTGGTGCGCCAGGTCGGCAATACCGAGGTCGGCAAGGCGGTCCGGGTGATGGTGTTCCGCGAAGGCAAGACCCAATCGCTGAAGGTCACGCTGGGACGGCGCGAAGAGGCCGAAGGCGCAGTTCCTGCGGCCCAGATCGAAGAGGATGAAGGCGGCGAAGCATTGAGCCAGGAAATCCTCGGCCTGACGATCAGCCCGCTTGATGACGAGCTGCGCGGCCAGCTGGAGCTGGACAGCGACGCCACCGGGCTGGTGGTGACCGATGTGGACAACCTGTCTGAGGCCTATGAAAAGGGCGTGCGCGCTGGCGATCTGATCACTGAGGCCGGACAACAGCAAGTGACCAGCTTGGGCGATCTTGAGGACCGCATCGACGAGGCCCGCGAGGCCGGGCGCAAGTCCATCCTGCTGTTGGTGCGCCGCGCCGGTGAGCCGCGTTTCGTGGCGCTGCCGGTCGAAACCGACGAGTGACGCCGCGCCCGTAGACCGGGAAAGGCAAAGATCAGGGCGCCCTTGCGGGGGCGCCCTTTTTCGTGGCCGGGGGTCAACTGCGCAGTCAGGCCGGGAGCGGGAAATCCATCAGCGCCGTATCCTTGCGCAGGTAAAGCGGATGCTTGGCCGAGCCATCCTGATTGAGGCCAAGGCATTTCAGCGGCTTGCCGCTTGCGATCATCGCGCCGATCACATCCTGCACCACGGGCTGAAAGCGTTTGTGCAGCTTGCCATAGGCCATGACGATAACCTCGGATTCCTGCGCCATGTCACGCAGCGCGGGGATATTGGCGGGGCTGCAGGCGAGCTCCGGGTCGGCGGGGATGTCGCGCGGCGAGGTCGCGCGCCAATCCAGCATGTTGCCCTTGAGATAGCGGGTGAAGCCCCAGTCGCGCGCAAAGATCAGTTCGCGGTGACAGGTGGGGTCGGAAACTTCGGCGGCGGCGACCGAGGGGTTCATGCCGATGAACAGCACCGCGCGGGGCGGCGTGCCCCCCGGCGTCCAGTCGCGTGTCAGCGATTGCCGGTAGCGCCCGCAATCCGAAAAGCTGGCGCCGCCGATCACCCCGTCGGGTAGCCTGAGGCGCACCTTGCCGCCGGGATCATGTGCGCCTTCGCCGTTCATTGGTTGAAGACCCGGCTTGGGTGCAGCTCGCCCGCCTTGAAGCGGCCGACGGCAACGGCGCGCCCGTCGTGGGAGGCCCAGCATTCCTCGCCGTAGTCGATATCGCTGGCGACCACCATGCCGGGGTTGCCATTCCTGAGCCGCGCCAGCCCGACATCGGTGCAGCGCACTTGGGGCAGATCATCGAGCCCCTCTTCAAGGGGGCGGAGGTGGCTGTCGAGTTCGGGCGAATGGGCCAGCGCCTCGATCCGGTCGAGCGTCAGCCCGTCCTCGGCGCGAAACGGCCCCGACCAGATGCGGCGCAAACGGGTCACATGGCCGAAACAGCCCAGCGCCTCGCCCAGATCGCGGGCGATGGCGCGCACATAGCCGCCCTTGCCGCAGGTCATCGCCAGCACGACGTGATCGGCATCGGGGCGATCCAGCATCACCAGTTCCTCGACCCAGAGGGGGCGGGGTTCGACCTCGAAATCCTCGCCATCACGGGCGAGTTTATAGGCGCGCTGGCCGTCGATCTTGACGGCGGAATATTTCGGCGGGACTTGCATGATCTCGCCGACGAAAGCATGCAGTGCCTCCTTGATGGCGGCATCATCGGGGCGCGTGTCGCTGGAGGCGACCACCTCGCCTTCGGCGTCGTCGGTATTGGTGGCCTGCCCCAGCCGGACGGTGAATTCGTAGGCCTTGAGCGCGTCGGTGATGTAGGGGACGGTCTTGGTCGCCTCGCCCAGCGCCACGGCAAGAACGCCTGTTGCTTCGGGATCGAGCGTGCCGGCATGGCCCGCCTTCTTGGCCTGCAACGCCCAGCGCACCTTGTTCACGACCGCTGTCGAGGTCATCCCCGCGGGCTTGTCCACGACCAGCCAGCCGGAAATATCGCGCCCCTTGCGTTTGCGTGCCATGCCTGTGCCCTTTTGCCCGGTGAAGGCGGCGGCGTAGCCCAAGCCCCGCGCGCTGTCAATTCGCCCCGTGCCGGACCACGCCCACCACCGGCCCCATCGGGAAGCCCCCGTCATGACGCCCGATGGCGGGCGCATAGAGGCGCGAGATGTTGCCATCGAGATAAAGCGCCTGCGGCGTCTTGAGCACGTCGCGAAACAGCGTGGCGAAGTCATGGAAGGTCACCGGCGCCTGCGAGATCGCGAACCAGAGCGTCTGACCATCCCCCGAGCTGCCCACCGCGTTGCGCCGATAGCGGCTGTCGCTGTCGGGCAGGAAGCGCGGATGCAGCGCGCCGTCGATCACCAGCATCGGCCCCGATTGGGTGGCGAAACGGCAGGCGGGGGGATCGGCGGTGAAGCGCAGGGTTTCGATCACATCGGCGCGCCCGTCGCGGATGCACAGGATACCGTTGGGCAAAAGCCCGAAATTGCCCGGCCCCGCCGAGGTAACGACCGGCGCGAGGGTCTCACCCTCTTCGACATAAAGCCCGACCGGGCTGCGGTCGGTGTGATACATTCCGGCATTCATGCCAAAGGCGAGGCGCGCGTCGCTGCCGCCCAGCATCCTGTCGATATTGTCGAAACTGGCGAGCGGTTTGCCGGTGCTTTCGTCGCGCAGGAACAGCCTCAGGTCCGCGTCGGCGACATCAACGCGGCAGATGGTGAAAGCCTCACCTTGATGGTCGCGCGTGCCGCATTCGACCGCAGCGGCGGGCAGGGCCGCGATCAGCGCCCAGAGGGTCACGCAGAGGCGAAGCACGTCAGCCTTCGACATCCCGGCGCACCTTGTCCTGCGCAAAGAGCTTTCGGGTTTCATCCATCCGGTCGAACGTCTCGTCGATGCGAAAGCGCAGGTCGGGCGCGTATTTCAGATCGAGCTTCTTGCCCACCATGCGGCGCAGCTCACCCTTGTTGCGGGCAAGGAAGGCGATGGCGTCCTCCTGCCCTTCACCGCCAAGGGGCAGCACATAGGCGGTGGCGACCTTGAGGTCGGGAGAGACGCGCACTTCGCCGACCGTCACCGAAAGACGGTTGAGTTCGGGATCATGCACGTCACCGCGCATCAGAACCTCGGACAGGGTGCGCCGGATCAGTTCGCCGACGCGAAGCTGGCGTTGCGACGGCCCGGACCCTTCATGAAACTTGTTTCTGGCCATGCCTCGCATCTAATCGCTTCGCGCTGCTTTGCCAAGATCAATGCGCGCAGTTGCCCATTGTGCCGGGCCCGCGCCACGGGCTAAACAACGCCGGACATTCGCAGGAGGCCGCGACATGACAGATCTGCCGGGAATCGTGGTGACGGGGGCATCGGGGCGCATGGGCCAGATGCTGATCCGCACCGTTCTGGAAAGCGACCGCGCCAGGCTGGCGGGGGCGCTGGAGCGCAAGGGCCATGACTGGATCGGCAAGGACGTGGGTGAAGCGATGGGCGGCGCCGCGATCGGGGTCAGCGTCACCGATGATCCGCTGGAGGCGCTGTCGCGCGCCCATGCGGTGATCGATTTCACCGCGCCTGCCGCAACGGTGGAGATCGCCGGTCTGTCGGCGCAGGCGCGCTGCGTGCATGTGATCGGCACGACCGGGCTTGCGGCTGAGGATATCGACAAGATCGACGCCGCCGCGCGCCATGCCACGATCATTCGCGCCGGAAACATGAGCCTTGGCGTCAACCTGCTGGTGCAGCTTACCAAGAAGGTCGCCGCAGCGCTGGACGAGGATTACGATATCGAGGTGATCGAGGCACATCACAACCAGAAGGTCGATGCGCCTTCGGGCACTGCCCTGATGCTGGGCGAAGCCGCCGCCGAGGGGCGGGGCGTGCGCCTTGAGAGTGTCGAGGACCGGGGCCGCGACGGGATCACCGGCAAGCGCGAGCGCGGGCATATAGGGTTCTCGGCGATCCGGGGCGGCGACATCGTGGGCGAGCATGACGTGATGTTCGCCGCGATGGGCGAGCGGTTGATCCTGCGCCATGTCGCCAGTGATCGCGCGGTTTTCGCGCGCGGCGCGCTCAAGGCCGCGCTGTGGGGTCAGGGCCGCAAGCCGGGCGCCTATGACATGCTGGATGTGCTGGGCCTCAAGGACGACTGAGGGGGCGGACGCCCTGCCATATCCCTGCGCCGCCGTTCAGAAATCGACGGCGAGGCCCTTTTTCTCCCAATCGCCGTAGCGCACGGGCTCCAGCCCCTCGCGGCGGCCACCAAGTTCCTTGGGCAGCTCGCTTTCGGCGGCGTTGCGGCGGCGCTCTTCGGCTTCGGCCAGGGCGCGGATGGCTTCGGGCGGGAGATCGCGTTGCGGGTCGGACATTGTCGGGCTTCCTTTGGTGCTTGTGCCTTGATATATGCCCGCATTGCCCCCGAGCCAAGGATTTCCGATGTCACAGCCCGCACCTTCTGCCCGCCGCAGCGCTATCCACCTGCTGGATCAGGTGATGGGCGAAGGGCGGTTGATGTCCGACATGATCGCTTCGGGCGCGCTGGACCGGCTTGAACCGGCGGATCGCGCCCGCGCGCAGCGCCTGGCGAGCGACACCCTGCGCGGACTGGAACGGGCCGACCGGCTGTTGCAACGCCATCTGCGCAAGCCGCCGCCGCTGCATGTGTTCAACATCCTGCGCCTTGGCGCGGTCGAGCTGTGCACGGGGGGCGATGCGCATGGGGTGGTCAACGACCTTGTGGGGATCGTCGGCAGTCACAAGCGGTATGGCAACCTCAAGGGGTTGATCAACGCGGTGCTGCGCAAGATCGCCGATGACGGGATGAAGACATGGAACGACCTGCGGGTGCCGCGCCTGCGCCGCTGGCTGCGCGAGCCGCTGATCGCAGCATGGGGCAACGGGCCGGTCGGGGCGATGGAGCGGGCGCATTTCGCGGGCGCACCGCTGGACCTGACGGCCAAGGGGGATGCGGATGAATTGCTGACCCTCCTTGGAACGGGGACACTGTTGCCGACGGGGAGTGTTCGGCTGTCGGATGCCGGGCAGGTTTCGGCCCTGCCCGGTTTTGACGATGGCGCGTGGTGGGTACAGGACGCCGCTGCCGCGATCCCGGCGCGGGTTCTGGCGCCAAAGCCGGGGGAAAGCGTGCTGGATCTTTGCGCGGCGCCGGGTGGCAAGACATTGCAACTGGCGGCGGCGGGGGCGGATGTGACCGCGCTCGACATTTCCGAAAAGCGGATGTCGCGGGTGCGCGAGAACCTCGCGCGCTGCGGTCTCACGGCGCATTGTGTGATCGGCGATGCGCTGGAACATGCGGGCGGCCCTTATGACGCGGTGCTGCTGGATGCGCCCTGTTCGGCGACCGGCACGATACGGCGCCACCCCGACCTGCCCTTTGCCAAGGATGGTGCGGAATTCGCCGCGCTGATCGCGTTGCAGTCGGCCATGATCGACCACGCGCTGACATTGCTCAAGCCCGGCGGGCGGCTGGTGTTCTGCACCTGCTCGCTGTTGCCCGACGAGGGCGAATGCCAGGTCGAAGAGGCCTGCGTGCGCCATCCGGGGCTGAGCGTGGAGCGCGCGGCGCTGGACCTGCCGGGGATCGCGCCGGAATGGATCACCGAAGAGGGCGGGTTGCGCCTGCGTCCCGATTACTGGCCCGAAATCGGCGGGATGGACGGGTTCTATATCGCCAGTCTGCGCTTGCCCGCCGGGAACTGACCCCGCACAGGAACCTTCTGCGCATTGAGGCGGATTGGCCGGTGACTTGGCGGCGGCGGGAAGCTATAGTGTCCCCAACAACGCCAGGAAGAGCGTGCAGAGGCAAGGCATATGTCAAAGTCCGACAACCTGTCGGCGCGCTGGACGCGCCTCATGAACCGCGTCGCCGCCCGGCGCGCGACGCTGACGCGCGCGGCCACGGCCTTTGTCTCGCAGCCCGAACCGCGCACCATCGGCAGTTATGCGCGCGGTCGCCAGCTTGTGGCGGGCAACTTTCTGTTCGCCGGGCATCTGTTGCAGGAACCGGACAGCAACATCTGGGACCTGACGCCCCCGGACCAGGCTTTTGCAGAGGAAATCCACGGCTTTGGCTGGCTTGACGATCTGGCGGCGCTTGGCGATGCGAGTGCGCGGCAATGCGCGCAGGCATGGCTTTGGTCCTGGATCGAACGCTATGGCGCGGGGCGCGGGCCGGGCTGGACCCCGGACCTGACCGGCCGGCGGCTGATCCGCTGGATCAACCACGCGCCTTTCCTGCTTGGCTTCACCGAGCGCGAGGAAGCCGAGGGTTTCTTCAAATCGCTGGCGCAGCAGACCAATTTCCTGGGCCGCCGCTGGCGCGCCTCCTGCCCCGGCCTGCCGCGATTCGAGGCGTTGACTGGTCTGGTCTATGCCGGTCTCTCTCTGAAAGGGATGGAGGGGCATGTGGACCCCGCGCTGCGCGTGCTGGCGCGCGATTGCGACACGCAGATCGACGATGCCGGGGGTATCGCCACCCGCAACCCCGAGGAATTGCTGGATGTCTTCGCGCTTTTGACATGGGCTTCGGTGGCGCTGTCGGAATCCGGGCGCGCCCCGGCGCCATCACATTGGAGTGCGATCGAACGGATCGCCCCGACCCTGCGCACCCTGCGCCACAGCGACGGCGCGCTGGCGCGGTTTCACGGTGGCGGGCGCGGGCTTGAGGGGCGGCTCGACAATGCGCTGGCCAATAGCGGCGTCAAGACGCGCCAGCCTGACGGGTTGTCGATGGGCTATGCGAGGATCAGCGCCGGGCGGACCTCGATCATCATTGACGCGGCGCCGCCGCCAACGGGGCGCGCATCGCTCAATGCGCATGCCTCGACGCTGGCGTTCGAGCTGACGTCGGGGCGACGGCCGCTGATCGTGAATTGCGGCTCAGGGGTCAGTTTCGGGGCGCAGTGGCGGCGTGCGGGGCGCGCCACGCCGTCGCATTCCACGTTGGTATTGGCGGGCCGCTCCAGCGCGCGGCTGGATCTTGGCGCCAAGCGCGACGGCTGGCTGACCGACGCGCCGCGCCATGTGCCGGTCAAGGTCAGCAACGCACCGGACGGGCTACGCTTCGAGGGGGGGCATGATGGCTATCTGCGCAGTTACGGCCTGACCCATGCGCGCACGCTGGACCTGACATTCGACGGGCGCGGGGTGGCGGGCGAGGACATGCTGCTGACGCTGGGCGACGGCGACAGGCGCCGCTTCGACAAGGCGATGGATGCGGCCACCTTGCAGGGCATTCCTTTTGACATCCGCTTTCACCTGCACCCGGATGTGGATGCCAGCGTCGACATGGGCGGCGCGGCGGTGTCGATGGCGCTCAAGAGTGGCGAAATCTGGGTGTTTCGCAGCGACGGGCGGGTGAATCTGTCGCTGGAACCCAGCGTTTACCTCGAAAAAAACCGGCTCAAGCCACGTGCGACCAAACAAATCGTTCTATCCGGTCGCGTGATGGAGTATGCGACCCGCACAAGGTGGTCATTGGCCAAGGCGCAGTACACGCCCATCGGCATCCGCGACCTGACACAGGACGAAGCGGCGCCAGCGGCCAGTGACACCGAGACAGAACAGACCTGAACCGACTGACCCGAGGATCCGCTGCCCATGACGACCGATCTCGCCCCCGTGCGCCGAGCCCTTCTTTCCGTTTCCGACAAGACCGGACTGGTCGAACTGGGCCAGGCCCTGGCCGATCGCGGGGTCGAGCTGTTGTCGACCGGCGGCAGCGCCAAGGCGTTGCGTGATGCGGGGCTGGTGGTGAAGGATGTAGCCGAGGTCACCGGCTTTCCCGAGATGATGGACGGGCGGGTCAAGACCCTGCATCCGGGCGTTCATGGCGGGCTGCTGGCGCTGCGCGACGACGATCAGCACATGGCGGCGATGACCGCCCACGGGATCAGGCCGATCGACCTTTTGGTGGTCAACCTCTATCCCTTTGAGGAGACTGTCGCCAAGGGCGCCGATTACGCGACCTGCATCGAGAATATCGACATCGGTGGCCCGGCCATGATCCGCGCGGCGGCCAAGAATCATGCCTTTGTCAATGTGGTGGTGGATGTCGAGGATTACCTGCCCCTGCTGGACGAACTGGCCGCGCATGACGGGCAGACCAGCTATGCCTTCCGCCAGCGGCTTGCGCTGACCGCCTATGCGCGTACGGGCGCTTATGATGCGGCGGTCTCGGGCTGGATGGCCGCGGCCTTGGACGAACCCGCGCCGCGCCGCCGCGCCGTGGCCGGCAAGCTGGCGCAGACACTGCGTTACGGCGAGAACCCGCATCAGAGCGCGGCCTTCTATCTTGATGGCTCGAACCGTCCCGGCGTGGCCACAGCCGCTCAGCATCAGGGCAAGGAGCTGAGCTACAACAATATCAACGACACCGACGCGGCCTTCGAACTGGTCAGTGAATTCCTGCCCAAGGATGGCCCGGCCTGCGCGATCATCAAGCACGCCAATCCCTGCGGCGTGGCGCGGGGTGCGACCCTCAAGGAGGCCTATGCGCGCGCCTTTGATTGTGACCGGACCTCGGCCTTTGGCGGGATCGTCGCGCTGAATTCGACCCTGGACCGCGAGACCGCCGAGGAGATCTGCGAGATCTTTACCGAAGTGGTCATCGCCCCGGGCGCCCACCGGGAGGCCAAGGAGGTGTTCGCACGCAAGAAGAACCTGCGCCTGTTGACCACTCCCGGCCTTGCCAATCCCGCCGAGTCGGGCCTGATGCTGCGGCAGGTTTCGGGCGGTTACCTGGTGCAGGACAAGGATAACGGGCGGCTGGACGTCGCGGATCTGAAGGTGGTGACCAAGCGGGCGCCCAGCGATCAGGAACTGGCCGACCTGCTGTTCGCCTGGCGCGTCGCCAAGCACGTGAAGTCGAACGCCATCGTCTATGTCAAGGACGGGGCCACGGTGGGCGTCGGGGCCGGGCAGATGAGCCGCGTCGACAGTTGCCGCATCGCCGCGCGCAAGGCCGAGGACATGGCCGCGACACTGGGTCTCGATGCGCCGCTGACACGCGGCAGCGTGGTGGCGTCGGATGCGTTCTTTCCCTTTGCCGATGGCCTGCTGACGGCTGCGGAGGCCGGGGCGACGGCGGTGATCCAGCCCGGCGGATCAATGCGCGACGACGAGGTGATCGCCGCCGCCGATGAAGCCGGGTTGACGATGGTCGTGACCGGCATGCGCCATTTCCGTCATTAGGGGGCAAGCGATGCGATTGGTTTTCTGGGCGGGTCTGTTGACGCTGCTGCTGGATCAGGTGACGAAATACTGGATCGTGCATGCGCTGAACCTGCGCGAGCTGGGGTCGCTGGACGTGTTTCCGCCCTACCTGAACCTGCGCATGGCGTGGAATTACGGTATCAATTTCGGGCTGATGTCGGGGGGCAACCCGATCATGCGGTGGGTCCTGATCGCGGTGGCGCTGCTGATTTCGGGTCTTGTGCTGTGGTGGGTCCATCGCGACCAGGGCGGTCGCTGGCAGATGCTTTCGGCCGGCCTGCTGATTGGCGGGGCGATTGGAAACGTGATTGACCGGGTGCTTTACGGGGCGGTTGCGGATTTCCTCAATATGTCCTGTTGCGGGATCAACAACCCGTTTGCTTTCAATGTCGCGGATATCGCGGTTTTCGCCGGGGCAATCGGGCTGGTCCTGTTCAGCCCGCCTGCGAAAAACGCCTCGTGACCTCGGGCAAAGGATGCGATACATCTGTTCGCGAAACCGAAGGAGACGGGCGATGAGCGTGCCGCGCGTGACAGTATTGATCCTCAGTCTTGGCCTGGCCGCCTGCGGCAGCCGGGGCGAGGATGTGACGCTGAGCTATTTCAAGAACAATGGCGAAGGTCCGAACGAATTCACGGTGCTGCCGACCAAACCGTTGCAGACGCCCGAAAGCTATTCAGCGCTGCCCGCGCCTGCGCCGGGCTCGGCCAATCTTGTCGATACCAATCCCAAGGCCGAAGGGGTCGCCGCGCTTGGCGGCAATCCCGCAGCGCTGAACAGGACCGCGCCTGCCGCCGCTGACAGCGGGCTCGTGCGTCATGCCGGGCGTTACGGCACGCAGCCGGGAATTCGCCAGACGCTGGCGCGCGAAGATGCCGAAACCCGCCGCAAGCATGGCCGGGTGAACATCCTGCGCCTTGGGCCGGTGGATGACTACACCAATGCCTACAAGCGCCAATGGCTTGACCCGAGCAACGAGGAAATGCGCATGCGCCGCGCGGGCGTCGAAACGCCCAGCGCGCCGCCCCCCGAGGACTGAAGCGTATCACAACCCTGTCACCGCGCTTGCATCGTGGCTTTGCCGACGTATGTTTCTGGCGAGAGAACCGTCGGAAATTTGGAGACACGGGATGCGCAAGTTCATCGCCTGTCTGATTCTCGGTCTGGCCGCTGCATTGCCGGCCTCTGCCAAGGATCAGGTCACGACCTTCACGCTTGATAACGGGATGGATGTCGTGGTGATCGAAGATCACCGCGCGCCGGTCGTTGTGCACATGGTCTGGTATCGTGCCGGGGCGGCGGATGAACCGCCGGGCGCCTCGGGTGTTGCGCATTACCTTGAACACCTTTTGTTCAAGGGCACCGAGAACATGGAGTCGGGAGAGTTTTCGGAGGTGGTGGCGCGCAATGGCGGGTCGGACAACGCCTTTACCAGCTATGACTACACCGCTTATTTCCAGAGGGTCGCCTCGGACCGGCTTGGCCTGATGATGAAGATGGAAAGCGACCGGATGGTCAACCTGCGCCTGACCGAACAGGATATTGCCGCCGAACGCGACGTGATCCTGGAGGAACGCAACCAGAGGGTCGAGAACAGCCCCGGCTCGCTGCTGCGCGAACAGAAGAATGCGGCGCAGTATCTCAATCATCCTTACGGCACGCCGATCATCGGCTGGCGGAACGAGATGCGCGCGCTGGACATGGAAAAGGCGCTGGATTTCTACAAGACCTTCTACGCGCCCAACAACGCGATCCTGATCGTGGCCGGGGATGTGATGCCCGACGAGGTGCGCGCGCTGGCCGAGGAGCATTACGGCAAGCTGCCCGCCAACCCCGATCTGCCCGAACGCGCCCGCCCGCAGGAGCCGCGACAGATGGCCGAACGGCGGATCGCCCTCGAGGATGCGCGCGTCGCGCAGCCCTATGTCACCCGTTCCTACCTTGCGCCCGAGAGGGACAGCGGCGATCAGGAAAAAGCCGCAGCGCTGGACCTTCTGGCCGAAATCCTTGGCGGCGGAACTACATCACTGATGGCCGAAAAGCTTCAATTCGAGACCCAGCGCGCGGTCAGCACTTCGGCCTTTTACGGCGGCACGTCGCTTGACGATACGACCTTCGGGCTTGCGGTGGTGCCTGCACCGGGTGTCACGCTGCAGCAGGCCGAGGATGCCATGGACGAAGTGATCGCGGCCTTTATGGAAGAGGGCGTGGACAGCGAACAGCTTGCACGGATCAAGATGCAGGTGCGCGCCTCGGAAATATATGCCCGCGACGATGTGGGCCGTCTGGCGAACCGCTATGGCCGGGCATTGACGCAGGGCCTGACCGTCGAGGACGTGCAGGCCTGGCCCGAAGTCCTCGACGCCGTCACCGAAGAAGACATCATGAGCGCCGCGCAGGAATTGTTCGAACGCAATAATTCCGTGACCGCCTGGCTGACCGCACCGGAGGTGACCCAATGATCCGTTACGTTCTGGCGTTTGTCGCCAGCTTTATCGCGCTTCCCGCCCTGGCGGAAGTGGACATCGAAGAGATCACCACCCCGGGCGAAATTGACGCTTGGCTGGTCGAGGACCATACCAACCCCTTTGTCGCGCTGGAACTGCGCTTTCGGGGCGGTGCATCGCTTGACCCCGAGGGGCAACGCGGCGTCACCAACCTGATGGTCGGGTTGCTGGAGGAAGGCGCCGGCGACATGGATTCGCGCGCCTTTGCACGCGCCACCGAAGAGCTGGCGGCATCGTTCCGCTATGACCTTTCGGATGACACGGTCAGCGTGTCGGCGCGGTTCCTGACCGAAAACCGGGACGAGGCGGTCGCGCTCTTGCGCGCGAGCCTGATCGATCCGGCCTTTGACCAACCGTCGATCGACCGGGTGCGCGAGCAGGTGAATTCGGTGATCCGGTCGAACCAGACCGATCCCCGCAGGATCGCGGGCCGGAATCTTGATGAGCTGGTCTATGGCAACCATCCCTATGGCAGTTCCCTCAACGGGACGCTGGATAGCGTGGCGGAGCTGACGCGGGACGATATCGTCGCAGCGCACAAGGCGGCGCTGGCGCGCGATCGGCTTTATGTCAGTGCTGTGGGGGATATCACCGTCGAGGAACTGACCGCGCTTCTGGATGAGCTTCTTCTGGACTTGCCCGCCGAAGGCGCGCCGCTGCCCGGACAGGCCGAGCTGAACCTGCCCGGAGGCGTTCAGGTGGTGGAATTCGACACGCCCCAGTCGGTGGCGAATTTTGCCCAGCCCGGCATCAAGCGGGACGATCCCGATTTCTTTGCCGCCTATGTGCTCAATTACATCCTTGGCGGCGGTTCATTCGAAAGCCGCCTGATGCAGGAGGTGCGCGAGAAGCGCGGGCTGACCTATGGGGTCTATTCCTATCTTGCGGATCGCGACGCGGCCGAGATCTGGATGGGCAGCGTGGCATCTTCCAATGAGAGGGTCGGCGAAGCGATCGAGGTGATCCGCGCGGAATGGGCGAAGATAAGCGAAGATGGCGTTACCGCCGAAGAGCTGGCGGACGCCAAGACCTACCTGACGGGGGCCTATCCACTGCGGTTCGACGGCAATGCGCCGATTGCGAATATCGCGGTCAACATGCAGATGGAGGAGCTTCCCACGGATTACATCTCGAACCGGAACGAAATGGTGAATGCCGTGACGCTGGAAGATGTGACTCGTGTCGCCAAGGAGCTTCTGTCGCCCGACAAGCTGACCTTCGTGGTGGTCGGAAAGCCCGAAGGCGTCATGTCGACCATCAACTGAGGGCTGCGGCCCTTGAGGTGAAATGGGCGGCGCCTTGAAAAAGCGCCGCCCAAAATGCACCGCCCCGGCGGCGTTCAGAAATCGAGGTTCTCGACGTTCAGGGCGTTCTGCTGGATGAACTCGCGCCGGGGTTCGACAACATCGCCCATCAGCTTGGTAAAGAGGTCATCCGCCTCGGCCACGTCATCGACCTTGACCTGCAACAACGTGCGCGCCTCGGGGTCGAGCGTGGTTTCCCAGAGCTGGCCGGGGTTCATTTCGCCCAGGCCCTTGTAACGCTGAAGCTGAAGCCCCTTTTCGCCCTCTTTCAGGATCGCATCCAACAGGTCGAGCGGGCCATAGATATTCTGCACCCGGTCCTTGCGCACCAGTGTCGCGGGATTGGTGTAGATTTCGCGCAGGCTCTTGGTCAGCTGGCCAAGGCGGCGGGCTTCGCCACCGCGCAGCACCGGGCCGTCAAGCGTGCGGATTTCCTCGACACCGCGCACGGTTCGGGTCATGCGCATGCCGTGGTCCTGGGTCGGCCGGCCCTGCCAACCACGTTCATATTCAAGCGCGATCAGGTCCAGACGTTCGGCCACGGTATCGGCCACGCCCTGCAGATCGGAATCGACACGACCGGGCAGGAACGCCTCGGCGATGGCCGCCTGCTCAAGGATATGGCGCGGGTAATGGGTCGGGAAGGCCTCCAGAATGCGCTTGCACTGGCGCGCTTCCTCGACGACGCGCACGAGATCCTGGCCGACGATCTCTTCGCCGGTTCCCAGCCTGAGCGTCGCATCGTCGGTGCCCTGCTGGATCAGGTAATCCTCGAGCGCCGGTTCATCCTTGAGATAGACTTCGGACTTGCCGCGCGACACTTTGTAAAGCGGCGGCTGCGCGATGTAGAGATGGCCGTTTTCGATCAGGTCGGGCATCTGCCGGTAAAAGAAGGTCAGCAACAGCGTGCGGATATGCGCGCCGTCGACATCGGCATCGGTCATGATGACGATCTTGTGGTAGCGCAGTTTCTCGAGGTTGAATTCGTCGCGCCCGATCCCGGTGCCAAGCGCCATCACCAGGTTGCCGATTTCCTGGCTTCCAAGCATCCGGTCAAAGCGCGCGCGTTCGACATTCAGGATCTTGCCGCGAAGGGGCAGAACCGCCTGAGTCGAACGATCGCGCCCGGTCTGCGCCGAGCCGCCGGCGCTGTCACCCTCGACCAGGAAAAGTTCGGTCTTGGAGGGATCCTTTTCGGAGCAATCCTTGAGCTTGCCGGCGAGGTAATTCACATCCATCGCCGTCTTGCGGCGGGTCAGTTCGCGCGCTTTTCGGGCGGCTTCGCGGGCCAGGGCGGCCTCGACGATCTTGCCGACGATCTGCTTGGCCTCGTTGGGGTTTTCCTCGAACCATTCGGTCAGTTTCTCATAGACCAGCCCTTCGACAGCGGGGCGCACTTCGGAGCTGACCAGCTTGTCCTTGGTCTGGCTCGAGAACTTGGGATCGGGCACCTTGACCGAGAGAACGCAGGTCAGGCCCTCGCGGGCATCGTCACCGGTGAAGCTGATCTTTTCCTTCTTGGCGACCCCGCTTTCCTGGGCGTATTTCTGGATGGTCCGGGTCAGCGCACCACGGAACCCGGCCATATGAGTGCCGCCATCGCGCTGCGGGATGTTGTTGGTGAAGGGCAGGACCGTTTCATGGTAGCTGTCGTTCCACCACATCGCCACCTCGACGGCGATATCGTCGCGCTCGCCGGTGATGAAGATCGGGTCGGGAATCATCGAGGTCTTGTGACGGTCGAGATATTTCACGAACTCCATGACGCCGCCATCATAGTGCAGTTCCGACTGAAGCGGCTCTTCGGGGCGTTCGTCGCGCAGGATGATCCGCACGCCGGAGTTGAGGAAGGCCAATTCGCGCAGGCGCTTTTCAAGCGTCTCGAAGCTGAATTCGAGGTTCGAGAACGTGTCCGTCGAGCCCATGAAGCGCACCTCGGTGCCCTTGCGGCCATTCGCCGGTCCGACCTCGCGCAGATGTTCGACGGTATCGCCATGCTCGAAGCGGGCGTAATGTTCCTTGCCGTTGCGCCAGATGCGCAGCTCCAGCCAATCGGACAATGCGTTCACCACCGACACACCCACGCCATGGAGGCCGCCTGACACCTTGTAGGAGTTCTGATCGAATTTCCCGCCGGCGTGAAGCTGGGTCATGATGACCTCGGCGGCGGACACGCCTTCTTCCTCGTGGATTTCGACCGGGATTCCGCGGCCGTTATCGCTGACGGAAACGCTGGAATCGGCGTGAATCGTGACGTTCACCGCGTCGGCGTGACCGGCGAGGGCCTCGTCGATACCATTGTCGACGACCTCATAGACCATGTGGTGCAAACCAGAGCCGTCATCGGTGTCGCCGATATACATGCCCGGACGCTTGCGGACGGCTTCCAAGCCCTTGAGAACCTTGATGGAATCGGCGCCATAATCGTCGGGCGTCGGTGCAGCTTCGGCCATGCGTGAATTCCTTCGCACTTTTTTGATTTTATACGATTTTGAGGTGGGGATGTCACGCGTTTACCCCAATATTTTGTGGTCTGACAGCGGCGATCCGCAAGGCCGGCGGGCACGCTTGCAGGCGGGCCGGTTGCGCACGCTCGAGCGAGACCGCGCAGGCTCAGTTGAAGGCGATCACGACTCCGACCACGATCAGCAGCCAGCCGGAAACCACATTGGTGCGCCGGATCGCTTCGGGCGAGCTCATCACCCGGCGAACCCGGTCCACGAACAGTGCGAGGCTCAGGTTGCCCACCAAGGGCACGGCGAAGGACAGGAACACGATGGCGGCGATATCGGGCGGGGTGATGCGCGTCAGATCGAAGAAGCCCGGCAGGACGCCCATGTAGAACAGGATCGCCTTGGGATTGCCCAGGATCGCCGCCAGCCCGGCCATGAAACCCGCCCAGGTGCCGGGCCGGGTCAGACGGCTGTCGGCGGCGATGGAGCGGTTGGCGTTGCGGATCAAGAGGACTCCCATGCCGACGAACATCAGCACCGCAATGATCTTGAGCGCCAGCATGAAGCCGGAAAACACCGACACGATCCAGCTGACCCCTAGAATGGCCAGGAACGGCCAGAGCATGTCACCCACCACCACGCCAAGCGCCAGCGGCCAGGCGGCCTGAAAACCGCCCGACATGGAGCGCGCCAGCATCGCCAGCCAGACCGGCCCCGGCGTCAGGAACAGCACCAGAAGCGCACCCGCGTAAAGCGCCAGATCAGAAAGCGAAAGGGTCATGGGCCGGGCCTTTCGCTGATCTGGCTGATGCCGTCGTTTTCGCTCACGTTCACTGTCTGCGCCCGGTCACCCAGTTCGGCGAACAGCTCCGGCCCCGTGCCCGTCATCCAGGCCTGGGCACCAAGCGCGCAGATTTCGTCATAGAGGGCCGCGCGACGCTGCGCGTCAAGATGCGCGGCGACCTCGTCCAGCAACAAGAGCGGCGGCGCCCCGAAATCGCGCGCCAGCGCGCGGGCATTGGCCAGGATCAGTGACACCAGAAGCGCCTTTTGCTCGCCGGTGGAGCAATCGCGCGCGGGCACGCCCTTGGCCGCGTAGACACCGTAAAGATCGGCGCGATGCGGCCCGACCAGCGTGCGCCCGGCGGCAAGGTCGCGAAAACGGCTTTCGGCCAGCGCCTCGGCAAGGTCAGAGGGCGTGTTTGGGATCTCGCCCTCGGTGGCGATCAGGTCCAGCTCGGCCACGGGAAACGCGGTCCGGGCCTCGGCCTGCGCCGCACCGAGCTGTTCAATCGCGTGAAGCCGGTTGGCATGGATCGCCGCGCCATGTTCGGCCATCTGCCGTTCCAAGGCGATATACCAATGCGCATCGCGCACCTGATCCTTGAGCAGGCGGTTACGCTCGCGCATGGCCTTTTCATAGGCGAGCGAGGCATCGGCGTGGTCAGGGCGAAAGCTCATCGTCATCCGGTCAAGAAACCGTCGCCGCCCGTCAGTGCCTTCGATCCAGAGCCGGTCCATCGCCGGAACCAGCCACAACACCCGCGCGATTCGCCCAAGCGCGGTCTGGGCGGCGGGCTTGCCGTCGATCCGGGTCTGGCGCGCCGCGCCTTCCTCGGACCATATCTCGACCTCGTGCAGCTGATGCAGAGACTGAAGCACCGCGGTGATCTTCCAGCCAAGGGATTCAGGGCGGCGGGCGATATCCTGCGCCGCCGCGCGCCGCAGCCCGCGCCCCGGCGACAAAAGTGACACCGCTTCAAGGATGTTGGTCTTGCCCGCGCCGTTGGGGCCGTGAATGGCCACCGGACGCGCATCAAGCTCGAGCCGCGCCGATTTATGCGAGCGGACATGCGACAGGGTGAGGCGGGACAGGAAAAGACCGGGCATCACGCGCCCTTCATCGTTCCGAAAATACTCTCGCCGAAGGCATCAGCAAGGCCGGATCCAAAGCGCGGCGTCACACCCGCATCGGCATGACGACATAGACGGCGCTGGTGTCGTTGCCTTCGCGCATCAGCGTCGGGTCGCCCGAGGAGTTGAACAGGAACACGGCGTTCTCGCGGTCCACCTGGCTGGCGATCTCGAGCAGATACTTGGCGTTGAAGCCGATTTCGAGGCGCTCGTCACCATAGGCCACGGCAAGTTCCTCTTCGGCGGCGCCGCTGTCTGGGGCGTTGACCGAAAGGATCAGGCGGTCCTCGTCGAGCGACAGCTTGACTGCGCGCGAGCGCTCGGAGCTCACCGTCGCCACGCGATCGACAGCTTGCGCGAATTCGGCGGCGTCCACCTCCATCTTGCGGGTGTTCCCTTGGGGAATGACGCGGGTGTAATCGGGGAAGGTGCCGTCGATCACCTTGGAGGTCAGCGTGATATCCGGGGTGGCGAAACGCACCTTGGTTTCCGAGACCGAGACGGCGATCTTCATGTCGTCATCATCCAGCAGCTTGCGCAGCTCGCCCACGGTCTTGCGCGGGACGATCACGCCGGGCATGTCCTCGGCACCCTCCGGAAGGTCGGCATCGATCCGGGCCAGCCGGTGGCCATCGGTGGCCACGCAGCGCAGCACCTTGCCACCTTCGGACTCGGCGACATGCATGTAGACGCCATTGAGATAGTAGCGGGTTTCCTCGGTGGAAATCGCGAATTTCGACTTGTCGAACAAGCGGCGCAGCACCGGGGCGGGGGCGCTGAAATTGCTGGAATATTCCGACGAGGCCATGACCGGGAAGTCTTCTTTGGGCAAGGTCGCAAGGTTGAAATTAGAGCGCCCCGCCTCGACGGTGAGGCGGCCCGAGGTGCCGTCGTCGCTGAGCGTGACAAGAGCGCCGTCGGGCAGTTTGCGCACAATCTCGTGCAGAGTGACGGCGCTGACGGTGGTGGCGCCGGCGCGTTCGACCTTGGCCGGGGCCTTGTCCACCACTTCGATATCGAGGTCGGTGGCGCGGAAATGAACGTCGTCGCCTTCCGCCTCGATCAGCACGTTTGCAAGGATCGGAATGGTGTTGCGCCGCTCGACCACAGATTGTGCCTGCGACACCGCCTTGAGCAGCGTTCCGCGTTCGATGCTGAGTTTCATGCCCTCGCTCCCGAATAGGTGCCGGCGTCGTGCCGGAGGGGCACGTTAGCAACTTCCCCTTTCGGCTCAAGCCTTTTGTTGTTGTTTTTCGGTGTTATTCGCCGGGCCGTCAAGGGCGGCCCCGCACGCTGCGGGGCCAAGGACGGCACGGGACGCCAGAATGCTCAGCCTTCAAGCGTCCGGCGCAGGATTTCGAGGTCTTCGGCGATCTGCGCATCCTGAGCGCGAAGCTCGTCGATGCGGCGCACACCATGCATGACGGTGGTGTGGTCGCGCCCGCCGAAGCGGCGGCCGATCTCGGGCAGGGAACGGCTGGTCATCTGCTTGCACAGATACATCGCCACTTGGCGCGGGCGCGCAAAGCTGCGCAGGCGCTTGGGGCCGATCATGTCGCTGAGGCGGATATTGTAGTGATCCGCCACCTGGCGCTGGATTTCCTCGACGCTGACCTTGCGCTCGGAAGCGCGCAGGATGTCGGCAAGGCAGTCCTGCGTCAGTTCCAGCGTGATCTCGTGGCCGACAAGCGAGGCAAAGGCAAAGAGCCGGGTCAGCGCCCCTTCCAGGACACGGACATTGGTGCTGATCCGGTGGGCCAGGAATTCCAGCACGCCATCCGACATCTGCAGGTCGGGATACTGGCGGGAATACTGCTCGCATTTGGACTGAAGGATACCGAGGCGCAGTTCGTAATCGGTCGGATGCAGGTCCACGACCAGCCCGCATTGCAGGCGCGACTTGATGCGGTCCTCGAGGTTCTCGATCTCGCCGGGGGCGCGATCACCCGAGATGACGATCTGCTTGTTCTGATCGACCAGCGCGTTGAAGGTGTGGAAGAATTCCTCCTGCGTGCTTTCCTTGCCGGCGATGAATTGCACGTCATCAACCATCAGCACATCGACCGAGCGGAACAATTCCTTGAAATCCATCATCTTGCGGTCGCGCAGCGCCTGCACGAAGCGATACATGAACTGTTCGGCCGAGAGATACAGCACACTCAGTTCGGGCTGACGCGAGGTGAGCTCCCAAGCGATCGCATGCATGAGATGCGTCTTGCCGAGGCCGACGCCGCCATAAAGAAAGAGCGGGTTGAATGTGACCGGCCCGCCCTCGGCGACGCGCTTGGCGGCGGCATGGGCCAGCTCGTTGGGCTTGCCGACGACGAAAGTGTCGAAGGTAAAGCGCTCGTCCAGCGGCGCGGTATTGAGACGGATGTCGGGTTCCGTGTCGCTGCTTGCCTGCGCGGCCTGCTGCGGCGGCGTGGCGGATTTCACGCCACCGGTATCGCGCGCGGTGTTGGCGGCGGTACGGAATTGAATCCGGCGAATTTCAGGTGCGATCGAGTTCACCTGATAGAGGATCAGATCACCGAAATTCTGTGAGACGTAATTGCCAAGGAAGCTGGTCGGCACGTTGAAGGTGGCGACACCATCCTTAATGCCCGAGAGTTCAAGAGGCTCTATCCAGTTCGTGTAATTGTTCTTGCCGACTGTATTCAGAAGTCGTTGCTTGAGTTGGCCCCATTGTTCCTGCGTCATTCTTCCCCCGTATCGGAATCGGATCTTCCAGTCTGCCCTTGTTACACGCTCGATCAGAGCGGGCGATCCGATGGCCGGAGGGATGAAGAAAGCTCAGGCAAAACCCAACGTCTCCGCTACATTAATGCAGCAGCCGCCAAGCCCCTGCCCGGAGCCGAACTTCCAAAGGTCGCAACAGTAATGTCTGACGCGGCCTGTCCCCACATAAACCGCGCCGTCATTGCATTTGCGTGCCGTCTTGCCGGACAATCGCACAGCACGGTCAATGACCATTGAGCAAGCTGCCAGATACTGGCCGCCCGATCCTGTGCTACATGTCCCCCCAAGCGTGAATCGCTGGGTGAAGCTAGCAATTTCACGAGCGCCACGGCAACCGAACTTCGCGCTTGACATGACGTTTGTGTGAAAAGAATCTCCGCCCTCGTCGGGAAGGCCACAAACGCAAAAAGGCGCCGGGCTGACCGGCGCCTTTCGTATCAATGATTTAGCCCGAAAGCCTTAGCCGAGCGCCTTGACGCGGGCGGCGAGGCGGGAGACTTTGCGGGAGGCGGTGTTCTTGTGGAAGACGCCTTTGGTGACGCCACGCATCAGTTCCGGCTGGGCGGCGCGCAGGGCGGCCTGGGCGGCGTCCTTGTCGCCCGAGGCGATGGCCTCTTCGACCTTGCGAAGATGGGTGCGGATCCGCGAGCGGCGGGCCTTGTTGACGGCCAGACGGCTTTCGTTCTGGCGGGCGCGTTTCTTGGACTGGGGCGTATTTGCCATATGAATCAGACCTCTGTCAGGTTTGCGTTGTCTTTGAATGCGGTGCCGCAAACCCGAACGGGCGACGGATCGACCGGAGGTGATTCTAGCCAGAGCGGGCTGCACACGCATGTATAGCGGCGGCGTATAGCCAAGTTTGGGGTGTTTGCAAAGCCGAAACTGGGCGCAGGGGAACGAATCGTGCTCATAGCCTTGTTAACAAGGCCCGGCGGGCTGCGGCAATATGGCGGTATCACGTCGGTATCGCGTCGGTATCGGGTGCCGAAACGGGCCGCGTTAACGTGGCGCGCGGTGCTTTCGGGTACGAAAGCGCGCGGATTTTGCACAAAATCCGTATCGCGCGCCATGCGGCGCGCGACGGGGGGCCAGCCCCCCGGACCCCCCCGAGGTATTTGAAGCCAGATGAAGGGGGAAAGCAAAGGGCGCGCCGCAGATGGGCGCGCCCTTTTGGTGACGGGTTCAGCCGATGGTCACTTGTCGCGGAACTGGGGCTCGCGTTTTTCCACGAAGGCGGCCATGCCTTCGGCCTGATCTTCGGTGGCGAAGAGCGAGTGGAACACGCGGCGCTCGAAGAGGAGGCCTTCGCGAAGGGTGGTCTCGTAGGAACGGTTCACCGATTCCTTGACCGCCATCACACCGATCATGGATTTCTCGGCGATCTTGTCAGCCGCCGAGCGGGCCTCTTCCATCAGTTTCTTGACAGGGACGACGCGGCTGACGAGGCCCGAGCGTTCGGCCTCTTCGGCATCCATGAAGCGGCCCGTGAGATTCATGTCCATCGCCTTGGATTTGCCGATGAAGCGGGTCAGGCGCTGGCTGCCGCCAAGCCCGGCCATGACGCCGAGATTGATTTCGGGCTGGCCAAATTTGGCGGTGTCCGAGGCGATGATGAAATCGCACATCATCGCCAGTTCGCAGCCACCGCCCAGCGCGTAGCCGGAGACGGCGGCGATGATCGGTTTACGGACCCGCATGATCGCGTCGCTTTCGGGACCGAAGAAATCCTCGGAAAATACTTCGACGAAGCCCTTGCCGCTCATCATCTTGATATCGGCACCGGCTGCAAAGGCCTTGTCGGAGCCGGTCAGGATGATGCAGCGCACCTTTTCATTCGCCTGCGCGTCCTTGAGCGCGGTGCACAGCTCGGTCATGAGCTGGGCGTTGAGCGCATTCAGGGCATCGGGGCGATTGAGTTTGATGAGGGCGACGTGGTCTTCTATTTCGACGATGATCGTCTCATAGGCCATGAAATCTGCTTTCGCTTGTTTCTGTCAGAACGGATTCATTACCACTGTCTGCGTCCGGATCAACCTCATCTTTGGCAGGAGGTGCAGTAGAAGCTGGAGCGCCCGGACTGAACGATGCGCCGGATGGTGCCGGTGCAGCCAGCGCCGCGGCAGGGCAGGCCTTCGCGATCGTAAACGTCGAAGCGATGTTGAAAATAACCAAGTTCCCCGTCTGCCTGACGAAAATCGCGCAAGGATGACCCGCCCGCCTCGATGGCATCAAACAGCACATCGCGGATGATCCCCACCAACCCCGCCGCACGGGCGCGCGACAGATTGCCCGCGCGTCGCTTTGGGGAAATCCGCGCACGGTAGAGCACCTCGCAGACATAGATATTGCCCAGACCCGCAACGATTCGCTGGTCGAGCAGCGCCGATTTGATCGGCGTCTTGCGCCCGGCGAGCGCATCGGCCAGGCAGGTCTCGTCAAAGCGGTTGCCCAGCGGTTCCGGCCCGAGTTTCGCCAGCAGCGGGTGGGTATCGGCCCGGGCGGTCTCGATCAGGTCCATCGCGCCGAAGCGGCGCGGGTCGTTGAAGGTGATGCGCGCGCCATTCGCCATGTCGAAGACAACGTGATCGTGTTTCAGGGCCGCCGGGTGGTCGTGGTGAAACATCCCCAATGGATCGCCCGAGACGGTCATGCGCCCCGACATGCCCAGATGGATGAGCAGGGTTTCCCCCGAGGAGAGGTCGGCGAGGATATATTTCGAGCGCCGCCGCAGCGCGATGACGCGTTGCCCGGTCAGGCGAGCGGCCATGTTTTCGGGGAAAGGCCAGCGCAGGTCGGGGCGGTTGACCGCGGCGCGCGCGATCACGGCGCCTTCCATGGCGGGAAGAAGGCCGCGGCGAACTGTCTCGACCTCGGGGAGTTCGGGCATAGGTTCCATCCTGTGACGCATGGGGCGCATTGTATCCGCCCCCATGCGCCCTATAAGAAGGGCGAGACAGAGCAACGGCAAGGCCCCGGTGGCGGAACATGAACGAGAAGACCACCCATTTCGGATTTCAGAGCGTGCCGGAGGCCGAAAAGGCCGGGCGCGTGCAGGGCGTGTTCGGGTCGGTCGCATCGAAATACGATGTGATGAACGACGCGATGTCGCTGGGCATTCACCGCATCTGGAAGGACGCGATGATGGATTGGCTGGCGCCCCGCCCCGGCCAGCGCCTGTTGGACGTGGCCGGAGGCACGGGCGACATAGCGTTTCGTTTCCTCAAGCGCGCCGGGCATGGCCATGCCACGGTGCTGGACCTGACCGAGCCGATGCTGATCGAGGGGCGCAAGCGCGCCGAGGCGGCGGCGATGGCCGACAGTCTTGACTGGCTGGTGGGCGATGCAATGGCGCTGCCGTTCGCGGATAACAGTTTCGATGTCTACACGATCAGTTTCGGCATCCGTAACGTGACCCGCCCGCAAGAGGCCCTGAACGAGGCGTTTCGCGTGTTGCGCCCCGGCGGGCGGCTGATGGTGCTGGAGTTCAGCCAGATCCCCAATGATCTGATGCAATGGGCCTATGATCTGTATTCCTTCAACATCATTCCCCGGCTCGGGCAGGCGATCGCGAATGATCGCGAGAGCTATCAATACCTGGTGGAATCGATCCGCCGTTTTCCCGATCAGGAAACGTTCCTCGGCATGGTGCGAGAGGCCGGGTTCGGGAACGCGAAATACCGCAACCTGAGCATGGGTGTCGCCTGCCTGCATTCGGGCTGGAAGATCTGAATGCGGGGGCCGCACAATATCCTGCGCCTGATCCGCACGGGCGCCACGCTGGAGCGCAGCGGCGCGATGGCCGTGGTGATGGATGCGTTCGATGCGCCGCGCCTGGTCAGGGTGACGATGCGTCTGCTGGCCTGGCCGTTCCAATGGCTTGGGTATCGCGGCGACCCCGAGATGCCGCCCGCGACACGGGCGCTGACGGCGCTGGGGCCGGCTTATATCAAGTTCGGGCAAATCCTGTCGACGCGTCCGGACCTGGTGGGGGATGATCTGGCAACGCAGTTGCGGGTCTTGCAGGACAAGCTGCCGCCGTTTCCGGTGGCGGTGGCCAAGGCCTCGGTCGAGGCGCAGCTGGGCCGCCCGGTGGAAGAGGTGTTTGACGATTTCAGCGCGCCGGTGGCGGCCGCGTCGATAGCGCAGGTGCATCGCGCGACCCTGCGCGAGGGCGGCGAGGAAGTGGCCGTCAAGGTGCTGCGCCCCGGCATAGAGAAGGCGTTTCGCAAGGATATCGACGCGTTCTATTTCGCCGCGCGCACCATCGAGTTCCTGTCACCCGGATCGCGGCGCTTGCGGCCGACCGATGTGATCGCCCATTTCGAGGGCGTGGTGATGGGCGAGCTCGATCTGCGGCTGGAGGCGTCTTCGGCCAGCGAATTCACTGCCAATACTTCAGAGGATGAGGGCTTTGCCCTGCCCAGGGTGAACTGGCCGCTGTCGGGGCGGCGGGTGATGACGATGGGCTGGGCCGATGGTGTGCCGCTGGGCGACAATGCGGCGCTCGATGCTGCCGGGCATGACCGCGCGCAGCTGGCCGAGAGGGTGTTGCAGCTGTTCCTGAAACACGCGCTCAGGGACGGGTATTTTCACGCCGACATGCATCAGGGCAACCTGAAGGTGGCGCCGTCGGGGGATATCATCGCCTATGATTTCGGGATCATGGGGCATATCGACGAATATACCCGCAAGGTCTATGCCGAGATCCTTTATGGTTTCATCAAGCGCGATTACCAGCGCGTCGCGGAGGTGCATTTCGAGGCGGGCTACGTGCCGGCTGACCGGGACGTGGACGAGTTCGCGCGGGCGCTGCGCGCGGTCGGGGAGCCGATCTTCGGGATGGACGCGTCGCATATGTCGATCGGCAACCTGCTGAGCTACCTTTTCGAGGTGACCGAGCGTTTCGGGATGGAGACCCGCACCGAGCTGATCCTGTTGCAGCGCACGATGGTGGTGGTCGAGGGGGTGGCGAGGTCGCTGGACCCGCAGATCAACATCTGGCAGGCCGCACGGCCGGTGGTCGAGGATTACATCCGCAAGAATATCGGCCCGCGCGCGGCGATGCGCGATCTGCACAAGACGCTGGCGGTGCTGACGCGTTACGGGCCGCGATTGCCGGCGATTGTCGAGAATGCGCTGATCCGCCAATCCATGCCGGTAGAGCCCGCGCCGCGCGGGAGTCGCGCAGCGGGTGCGCTTTGGGCATTGGGCGGCGGGCTGGCAGGGGTGGCGGCGACGATGGCGGCGTTCTGGCTGATCTGACATCCGTTTGCGGCGCGCCGGGTGATCCCGCTTGGCGTGTTGTGAAAATCGACTCGTCCCGTTAGGGTGGTATTATCGCGCCTGCTGGTGGAGTTGATGAGTGAGCTGTTTTTCCCGTGGATGGAGCGCCCTGATCGCGCTGGCTCTGTGGCCCTTGCCGGGACTGGCGGAGGGGCCGGGCACCTGGACGCAGAGCGGGCGGCTGACGACCGAGGTCACGGACAGCTATGGCGCACCGGGCGGGCTGATCGACATGCCGAGTGCCGAGATGGCGCCAGAGGCGCAGATCTCGGCCACGGTCTCGCATTATGACGGCACCACCAAGACGACGCTGAGCTTTCAGCCGACACGCTGGCTGAGCACCTCGTTCCGCTATTCGGCCATTCGCGGGCTGCGCCCCGATCCGGGCCGCCCGCCCTATGACACATTTTACGACCGCAGTTTCGATCTGCGCATCCGTCTGATGGAGGAAACCGCCACCCGGCCCGCCGTGGCGCTGGGCCTGCGTGATTTCGTAGGCACGGGGCTGTTCGGGGGCGAATATATCGTCGCCACAAAGGCCATCGGCAAGCGTCTGAGGCTGACAGGCGGGCTTGGCTGGGGCCGTCTGGGCAGCCATGGCGCGTTCGCCAAGACCGGAACGCGGCCAACGGCACTGCTGGGCGAAGGCGGCATCCCGACGCATGACCGCTGGTTCCGGGGCGATGTGGCCGGGTTCGCCGGGCTGAGCTATGCCGCGAGCGACCGGCTGAACCTGAAGCTGGAATATTCATCGGACGGCTATGACCGCGAGGTCCGCGACGGGATCACGCGGCACCGGTCGCCCTGGAATGCGGGGCTGGATTACAAGCTGAGCGACACGTTCCGCCTGAGCGCCTATTCGCTCAATGGCAACGAGCTGGGGGTGAGCGCGACCTTGTCGCTCAATGCGCGCAAGCCTGTGGTCGCTGGCGGGGCCGAAGCCGCGCCGATGCCCGTTGCGCCGCGCGCGCCGGGGGCCGGGCGCGATCTTGGCTGGACCAGCGGCGGCGCGGCGGAAACGGCCCGGCTGCGCACCCTGGTCGCCAACAGCCTCAAGACCGAAGGGCTGGTGCTTCAGGGGTTCACACATGACGCCACCAGCGCCCATGTGGCGATCCGCAATCCGCGCTATGATATCCGCGCGCAGGCGGTGGGGCGCACCGCGCGGGTGCTGACCCGCACCCTGCCCGCCTCGATCGAGGTGCTGACGATCACGCAGGTCGAACAGGGCATTCCGACCAGCGCCGTGACCCTGCGGCGCAGCGATCTGGAGCGGTTGGAGCACGGCGCGGCCAGCGAAATACTGGCCGCTGCAGCCTTCAGCGACCCGCTAGTTATCGGCGGCAAGCCGATGTCGCTGCGCGAAGCCTATCCGCGATTCGACTGGTCGGTGGGGCCGTTCCTGCGCTTCAGCGTCTTTGATCCGGACAGCCCGGTGCGCGCCAATGGCGGTATCGCGCTGACAGCGGATTATCATATCGCGCCGGGCTGGCGGGCCTCGGGCGCGGTTTCGGTCAAGCTGTTTGGCGATCTGGACGATGTCAGGACCGTGCCGACCAAGCTGCCAAGGGTGCGTTCGAATGTGGGGCGCTATTCGGCGACCAACGATCCCACGCTCGACCACCTGACGCTGGCGCATTACGGGCGGCCGGGAAAGGATCTTTTTAGCCGGGTCACGCTGGGCTATCTTGAAAAGATGTATGCCGGGGCGTCGGGCGAGCTGTTGTGGAAGCCTGTCGGCAGCCGTCTGGCACTGGGCGCCGAGATCAATTACGTGGTGCCGCGCGATTTCGACCAGTTGTTCGGGACGCGCAGCCACACCACCCGCACCGGCACGATCCCGGAGGTGAACGGGCATATCTCGGCCTATTACGACTTCCGAAACGGGTTTCACGGGCAGCTTGATGTCGGGCGCTACCTGGCCGGGGACTGGGGCGCGACCCTGTCGCTTGACCGGGTCTTTGCCAATGGCTGGCGCATCGGCGCTTATGCGACCAAGACAGATGTATCCGCGAGCGCCTTTGGCGAGGGCTCGTTCGACAAGGGCATCAGGATCACGATCCCGCTGTCCTGGGGCGTCGGGCAGCCGACGCGCAGGCGCTCGGATCTGGTGATCCGGTCGCTGTCGCGCGATGGCGGCGCGCGGCTTCATGTGGATGATCGTCTTTACGACAGCATCCGCGATACGCATCGGCCCGAAATGGCCAAAAGCTGGGGGAAGTTCTGGCGATGAAGACACGGTTTATGCGCATATTGGCCCTTGGGCTGGCAGGGACGCTGATGGCGGGATGTGGCAGCGGCAAGGATGACAACGCAAGCACGTTTGCGATTGTGAAAGGGCTTTTCAAGCCCCGTCCACAGGCACCACCCCCCGATGCGGCGCAGCTGAACGCGGCGATCACGGGTTCGCTTGCGGCGACAGAACGGCCTCTGGTGCTGATGACGCTGCCCGACCATCGGGTGATCACCATCGTCGAGCGGATCGAGGAAAATGGCGCGCATGAGACATTCGCGGCACCGGACCGCCGGACCCTGACTCTGGTGCAGGGGATGCTGAGCGGCACACGAGGGCTCGGGCATGACCTGATGTCCGCGGATGTGGCCGAGAGCGCGCGGTTGGTTTCAGCGCGCGAGGAGGGCACGGCGCGGCGCATTCAGCGATACATGAATGGCGAGAGCCAGATCATCGCGCTGACGGCTGATTGCAGCGTGACCCGGGGTGATGCGCGGCGTCTGACCATCGGCGAGATCGCGGCGCGCCCGGTGATCGAGATGCACGAGGTGTGCCGCCTGAGCGACTGGCAGTTCGAGAACAGCTATATGGTGGATGAGGCAAGCGGGCGCGTGTTGCGGTCGCGCCAGTGGGTCGGGCCACGCAATGGCTATGCGGTGCTGAACGCCTTGCGCTGAGTTGGCGCGTGCGGCTCAGGGTATTGCGGGGTGGCTGTGCCACACCGTCTTGCGACGGTGTGGCGTCATGCCTGCGATCAGGTGTCGCCGCTGGAATCGACGGCGGCCACGGTGACGACGGTCACCACGAGGCCAACAGCCACGAGGCCGGCCGTTCCCATGCCGCCGAGCAGCCCGCCGGCAAGGACGCCTTGACTTGAGACGAAAGGGTCGGGATTCACGCTGTTGTCGGGCCCTTCGGCGGCGACAGGTGCTGCGACGGTCAATGCGATGGCGGCGGCTGCGGCGAAGGTCGAAAATGTCTTCATGATACTCTCCAACATTGGTTGACTCGGAATCCCCCAATTGGGGCTGCGGGAAGTATCGCACAACTTTCGGTCAAAAGTAAGGCCCAGTACTCTACCTTTGAGGTATTAAAATGCAGAAATGCCCGGCCCAGAGAGCAGTGAGGCATGCACGCGGACCGGATCAGGCGGAGTCCAACGCGATCAGCGCGGCCTGTTCGGCATCGGCGGCGGCGCGCGCGCCGGGATCACCGCCTTCGTGGCGCCAGAGGCAATAGGCCAGCATCCGCCAGTGATACCATGGCGCCAGTCGCCGGTAGCGCGCGATGATGGCGGGGTCCCGGTAGCTGGCGAGGAAGGCGGCGCGCTCGGCCGTGTCCAGAGGCGCGCCACGATAGCTGAGCTGCATGGCGGGCGAAAGGAACAGCGCGATATCCTCGCAAGGGTCGCCAATGGCGGGGCATTGCCAGTCGATCAGGCGCGCGCCGGTTTCGCCGACCACCATGTTGGCGGCAACCGGGTCGCCGTGCAGCAGGGTGGCGCGGCCAAGTGCGGGCACCTCGTGGCGAGGCATCAGCGAGCGGGCGGCATGGGCGGCGTGGGATTCGCAGCGCGCGAGGATCGCCGCGGTCTGTTCGCCAAGGGCAAGGCTGCCATCCGGGGCGTTGCGCAGGCCCGGTGGCGGCGCGATCGCATGCAGGCGCTTGAGCACCGCCGCCGCCATGTAGGCGCCGCGCGTCCAGGCTGCGCCCGCCAGATGGGCGTAGACAAGGCAGGGCCCCGCCGGGGTTTTGCCGAAATACAGCGGGTGCGGCGCGATGCCATGGCCCGAAAGGTGGCGCAGCAGGCGCAATTCCACCGCCGGATCATTGGGAAACAGCGGATTGGGCGCAGCCTGTCTGTAGAGCTTGACCACGACCAGGCCACCCGATGGGCGCGAGACCCGCCAGAGCCGGTTGGTGCGCCCGCCCTCCAGCGCCGTCCAGCTGGCGTCTGGCGGCACGATGCCTGCGGCGACCAGCGCCGGGGCCAGCGTTTCGGGCGGAAGGTCGTCTGCGTTAGTCATGGGCGGGGCGGAACCTGCGGTTCGTCTGCGAATCGCCGGACGCTAGGCCACCGCGACAGGCGAGGCAAGGGCGCTCAGCCCTGTGGTTCGCGCAGTCCGAGGATTTCGCCCGAGGCCACCTCTTCGCCGCCCTCGAAGATCAGGGTGATCTGGTCGTCATCGTTGCGCGCCTCGACGATCCGTCCATGAAGCTCGGCGGGATGCGCGCCCAGCAGTTCGCCGGCACGATAGGATTCCAGCGTGATGTCGTAGCGTCCGGACGACAGCGGCGCGCCGTTGCCGCCGACCCCGGCCCATTGCACCGGCCCGGTGTCGGCGGGCGCATCGAGCCGCTGCACGATGTCGCCCTTCGTGTCGCGCACCACGATCTGTGCGGAATCGGCCAGCGGATCGGCCCGCAACGTCAGGGTCAGCGGGGTGCCGTCGAATTCGACAGGGGTCACGGCGCGGGCCTCCATCCCGACCCAGCCGGCCAATTGCGACATGCCCAGCGCCCCGACACGCGCGCCAAGCGATTCCAGAAGGTCATTGGTGCGCACCTGCTGCTCGACCGTCGAGAAGGTCGCCAATTGGACGGCGAAATCGGCGGATTCGACCGGGTTGAGCGGATCCTGATTGCGCATCTGAGCGGTCAACATCTTGAGGAAGGTCTCGAAATCCGAACTGAGCACGGGCCTTTCGTCAGATTCCGGCGCCGCCGCGGACGCGGGCGGTGGGCTGGCGGCGGGGGGTATGGAGGAGGTCAGTTCTACCATGGTTAAGCCTTTTCAGAGCCTGATATCAATGCGATCCGCAGCGATCCCCAGCGCCGTGGGCGCAGGGGCCGCCGCAACGGTGGGCGGGGGCGAATCCTCGGGGTGGGCCGCGCGATCCGGCGTGCCGGTACCGCCCGGTTGCCCGGGGTTGCGTCCGAAGGCGAATTCGGCGCTGCCCAAGCCGAGATGGCGGAAATCCTGCGCCAGCATGTCGGCATGGCGGCGCATCAGTTCAAGCGTTTCGGGTCGTTCGGCGATCACGGTGACGCTGATCGCGCCATCGCCGGGTGTCATGCTGATGCGGACGCGGCCAAGTTCGGCCGGGTTCAGCGTCAGTTCGATGGCCTGTTCGCCGCCGCCGGCAGTCGCGCCGGCCGCGCCGCCGCCAGCACCGCCCAGGGCGCCCGCAAAGGGGATGGCCCGCTGCACGGCGGCACCGATCTGCGTGGCGACCTGGCGCGGCAGGTCGGGGTGATGCAGGATTTCGACGCTGGCACGCAGCGACGCCACGCCATCGCCAGCTAGGCGCATATCGCCGTTCTGCCCCATGTCAGAGACGAATCTCAATGGTTCGACCATCGGGTCGTTTTGCACGGGCTTTATGGCGGGAAGGGGGAAAGCGGGCGCAGACGCGGGCGCGGCAGGGGCATGCGAGGGCGGCAAGGCATCAATGGATCGCGGGGCCTGCCGGGGTGCGGACCTTGGCGTTTCGCTACGCGCCGGGGGGGTGATGGCAGGATCGATTGGCGCGCCGGGAACTGACGTCGGCGCGGGCGGAACCGTCACAGGATCGCGCGGGATTGCGCGGGTATCGGGCGCAACCTGCGACTGTAGCAGAGACTGCGCGTGCGGCAGCGGTTGCGCCTGTGACGGAGGCTCTGCCTGCGGCTTGGGCATGGTTTGCGCGCTTGGAGCGGGGGGCGCGGATGCGGGCCGGTCCCCATCCGTCACGCCATGAGCGCCCTTCAGGAGCGGTTGTGCGGACTCGGGCTCTGCCGCGTTGTGGGGAGCGCGCGCGGCCTTGGTGCTCAGGTGGGCTGCGGTGTTTGTGCCTGATGGGACAGCGCGCTGAAATGCCACCATCGGGGCCGCGGCGCGCTCGGGCATCGTTGCGGAAGGCGTCAAGGGATCGGGCGGCACGCTGACGCGAGCGCCGGTATCAGAGGCCGCTGGTGGCATGGGCGACAGCGACGGCGCAGGCATCGTGCCGTCCGCTTGTGCAGTGCCCCTGGTTCGGGCAAGGCGCGATACCGGCTGCTGCATGGGTTCGGGCGTGTCGCGCCCCTGCCCGCGCGGCGCGGCGTGCGCGACCCTATGCGTCGGGATAGGTGCGCCCTGGATGGGTTCGGGGCCGGCTTGCGCCGGCTCCGGAACGCTATCGGGCACAGGTTCAGTGCCGGGAAGCGGCGCAGGCTCCTGAGCGACCTGGGGCCAGCGCCCGGCTTGCGGGACGCCTTCGGGTTCGCTCTTCATATCGCGCGCAGGCGCATCATCGGAGATCATCTCGTCGGGATGCGGCTCATCCGAGGGTGTAGCATCCGAGGGCAGTGCATCGGCTATATCCTCCGGCTCCGCCAGAGATGGGCCGCCCTTGCGCGTGGTTTCCAGCGCTTCGAACACCGCCTGAAAGCCGGGCACAGGCGCGCCACCGGGCACAATACTGCCCTCAATGGGCAGCCGAAGGGTCATTTCGGGCGTCAAAGGCGGCGCGCCCATCTGAACAAACATCATCGGCTTCTCCGGCGATCATTCCAATATTCAGCAAGGTCGCAGATGCCGGTTACTACTTCTTTACCCAAATGCCGTGAAATGAGGATGTGTATCTTCAATTCGAGGTGAAACAGTGACGGATTCTTTACCAATCGGCCCATACGATGCCCCCCGGCACACCCCTTTGGCGCCATCGGCGGCGCGCGAAGTGGCAGAGCGGCTGGAGGCGAGTTTTCTGGCCGAAATGCTGAAATCCGCGGGTTTCGGCGAGCAGACGAACAGTTTTTCGGGCGGCCCGGGCGAGGATCAGTTCGCGTCGTTTCACCGGCAGGCCATCGCCGAACGGATGGCGGCAAACGGCGGAATCGGCCTGGCCGAGAGCTTCTATCGCGCAATGACGGAGACCCATGATGACGCAGGATGACATGCAGACCCTGATCGACCGGCTGGACAAGCTGCTTGAAACCGAGCGCACCGCGCTGCTGGCGGGCGACCTGGAAACCATCGGCACCTTGCTTGCGCAAAAGGAGCGGCTGATTGACAGGTTCAATGCGCTCGAGGGCGCGCGCGAGCCCGATCTTGCCGGCCTTCAACAGAAGGTGCAGCGCAACCAGGTGCTGCTGGATGGCGCGCTTGAGGGCATTCGCCGGGTTGCGAACCGGATGGCGGCGATCCGGCAGGTAAGGCGCTCGCTTGCCACATATGACGAGACCGGCAAACGGCGCACGATTGATGGAACGATGGCGCATAACATCGAAAAGCGGGCGTAAGCTATTTGTCTCTAATTCAGCCCAACTCGTCCGTCGGGCTTAGGATACGATTAGCATTTGGAGACGATGCTGGGCAGGCATTCGAAAGCGGATGGCGCGGGGCGGTGTGACACACCGGCACCCGCAAGCGCCAGAACGGGGCCTGTGCCGCCTTTTGAAGGGGCGGATATTGAAACCGGTGCAAAAGCACCAAAGGCTAAAGGAACATGCTATGGCGACCTTCCAGGCACCACCATGGTGGCCCCCGCCGGCAACGATCTTCTTCCTTTTGATGATAACTGGCGCGGCGTTTTCGCCCGGCGCGCTCATCCTACCACCTTTCAACTCACCCAACGGACGGTATAGCAGGTAAGAGATTACCGAACCTTTGACGTTTAAAGTTGAAACGATAGAGTCCGGCGCGGTTGAAGATGGTCATTATTCACTTGCGCATGCTCTTCGGGCCGGGCTAGCACGTAAGCGCCTGCCAGGCTGATCCAGGGACATTTAACTTGCCAGACCAAAGGACTTCCTTCCTGCAATGGCTGCGGCGCATTCTGCGCCGCGTTCTGGATGGCTGGAGAAACACAAGGTATGCGCCGCGCGGAATCGACGAATTCGAATTCGGCGGCCCGAGCGTTCATGAAGATATACACCGGAAATACGGTTATGATGGCGATCTTCTGAAGATATATTCGCAGCATTCGGGGCATCTGGTTCACAAATGGCACCACTACATCCCGATCTATGACCGCTATTTCACACCCTTCCGAGGCCGCGCGCCACGGCTGCTGGAAATCGGTGTGTCGAAGGGCGGCTCTCTTGCGATCTGGCGCAAGTTCCTTGGGCCGGACGCGACCATCTACGGGATCGACATCGACGAGGACTGCCTCCAGTTTGACGGTATCGACGGCCAGGTGCGCATCGGTTCGCAGGACGACCCGGCATTTCTCAGATCGGTGATCAAGGAGATGGGCGGCGTCGATATCATCATCGATGACGGCAGCCATCGCATGGACGATGTCAAAGCCTCGCTTGAAACCCTGTTTCCGCTTCTCAACAACAATGGCATCTATCTGATCGAGGATCTTCACACGGCCTATTGGACAGGTTTCGGCGGTGGCCTCCGGACGGCGTCGAATTTCTTTACCTATATCCGTGGCCTCGTGGACGACATGCACCATTGGTATCACGAAGAGGACATGCAGCATCCCGAGATCGCCGGATCCTGCGCCGCAATCCACATTTACGATTCGATCGTCGTGCTGGAGAAATCGAAACAGCATCCGCCGGTGCATTCGACCGTTTCCTGATCAATGCTGCACGATCACGACGCGCGCCTAATCACATCTCCTGAAAAAGGCCGTGGTGCCGGTGATAGGACTCGAACCTACGACCCCATCATTACGAATGACGTGCTCTACCAGCTGAGCTACACCGGCCCCGTGACGCGGCCCTATAGCACCGCCCCACGCGGGGGGGAAGAGCTATTTTTCAGATGATTCCCGGCCGGGATCAATGTCGCTTTGCGCGACTGGCGCCGCGTCCACAATGTCATCGTCCTGGCCGTCATCGGTCTCCTCCATGTCGTCTTCATCGCGGCGATCCTCGAGCGCGCCAACGATCAGCGGCAGCATCTCGATCCCGGTGGAAGTGGACATGGCCGTTGACGGCGGGCTGGTCCAGGACAGCGTATCGAAGGAATGACAGTTCTCGCAGGCAGGCACCCATTCGGCGTGAATGTGATGGCAGTTCTCGCAGACCCATTGCGGGCCGCGCGGTGCCGAAAGGGCACGCGCCAGCCATCCCTTGACCACGGCGTCCGACGAGCCTTCGCCACGCTCGACCGCTGCCATGATGGTCAGAACGCGTGCGTCCGGATCGTTCTCGACCATGTCGCCCAGCGCGCGGCGGGCCCCTGGGAAATCCTCGGCGGCGAGGTGTAGCTCGGCCTCAAGCAGGCGGGTTTCACGGTGATCCGGTTGCAGCTTGAGCAGTTTTCCAAAGCGCTTCAGTCGCTGCTCGGGGTTTTCATCGGGCTCGAGTTCGGCAAAGACCGCGGCAAGGTCGGGATGCGGCTGGGCCTCCCATGCCTTCTTGATGACCCGGATCGCGTGGCGCTTGGCGCCCTGATCGATATAGCCGCGCGCGGCCATGACGGCCGCCGGGATCAGATCGGGCGATTGGCGGTTCGCTTCGATCGCGGCTTCGCGGGCAGCAATGTCATTGCCCTCATCCAGCACGCCGCGGGCCTCGGACAGGGCCAGAACCGCATCGCGCCGCTTGTGCACATCGCGCGGCAAGGCACCGTATTTCAGCTTGGCCTTGAGGGTTTCGCGCGCGCCTTTCCAGTCTTCCTGCTGTGCCTGGAGCTGCAGAAGTGTATCCTGAACCTCCTGGTGTCTGGGCTTGAGCGAAAAGGCCGTCTGAGCCAGCCGCAGGGCGGTTTCGGTATCCCCGGCCGAGAGCTTCTGCTTCATAAGCCCGCGCACCCCGACAAACCGTGTGCGGTCGTCCTTGAGAAGCTTCTTGTAGACCTCCTCGGCGCGCTTGCCGTCACCCGCCATCTCGGCGGCCTGTGCCGTGATAAGGTTGGTCAGCTCTGGTTTGCGCAGATATTTCTCAGCCTTGTTGGCCTTGGACATGGCCTGCTCGCCTTCGCCTGATGCCAGAGCCATCAACCCATCGGTCAGAGCGCGGTAACCTTTCTCTTGACGGTTCCGGTCAAAGTACCGCGAAATCGCCGTTTCATCGCCATTGATGAATTTCAGCAAGGCGATCAGGAAAGCCGCCAATTTCAGCAGAACCCATATCGCAATCACCAGAAGAACCAGCGCGATCACCGCCTTGAGCGGCGTCAGGTTGAACTCCTGACCCGCCATGACGATCCGGACACCGCCTTCCATCTCGAGCAGATGGGCTGCTCCGAAGGTCGCGCCCGCAACCAGGGCGATAAAAACAACAATCTTGATGATCGACCACAGCATCATACGTGCCCTTTCGGTTTCAATTCATGTCCTGGGCGAGCGCCTCTGCCGCGGCGACGGCCTCGAGACGGCGCTTGGCATCCTCGGACCAGTCTGCCAGCTCGGCGCGCCCCTCTTCGGGCAGTGTTTCGATCTCGGCCAGCGCGTCTTTCAGACGCCCCTCGCGCGTGGCGGCCTCGGCGCGCGACAGAACAGCGTCGGGATCATCCCCCTCGCGAGGTTCAAGCGAGCGCGCCCCAAGCTGCGTGCGCAGAAAGCTTCCAAAACCGCTGGAGTCTGCGTCGGTGACCCGGCGCGAAACGGACAGTGCCCGGCGGGCCGCGTCAGGGAAGCGGTCCTGCAGGCGGGCAAGCGAGGCGACGCCGTCTTGTGCGACCTTTGTCAGCGCCTCGGGAACGGTCACAGCTGCGGATTCCAGATCGGCCAGGGCAGCATCAAACCCCGTTCCTGCATCCAGCGCTGTCTGAATCCGCGTGAGCGCTGCCCGCTGCATCGCGCCCCGGGCTGTCTGCTCGGCGTTCTCTTCCATCGTGCGGGCGTCCTCAACCATGCGGCTGATCTCGTCACCCTGTTGCGCAATCGACTCTCGCAATGTGTTCAGCTCGGCCGCGACATCCGAGGCAATGGCCTGCGTTGCGCCCTCGCCCGAGGGGCGGCTTTCAACCTCGCCAAGACGCGTTTCCAGCTCGTCGAGCCGGCTCATGGCCTCATTGAGGCGCTGCGAAACCGTATCTATCGCCGCCGCCTGCCCCGCCTGCGTTTCTTCCAGCCCACCAAGGTCAGGGCCATCGCCCAACGCATCCAGGCGCCCCTGAATATCCTCGATCTGCGCCGATTGCGCATCAAGCTGCTGGCCCAGGGCCTGATCTGCACCGTCACCCGTGATTGACGCGAAGGGCCATCCGCCTGAAACGTATTGTGCGGCGCCAAAGCCGATCGCGGCGGCGGCGACACCGCCAAGAAGCGTCGGCATGAACCCACCCTTGTGCACGATGACCTGTTCCACCGGCACAGGTTGGGATGCCACCGGCGCAGCCTGTGCCGGGTCGTTCTGGCGCTCATCATCGGGGCTGTCGGGTTGACCAGCGTCTGCGACGGGGTCAGTTGCGTCCGCCTCAGGCGTGTCAGCCTCGCGGTCAGTCTCCTTGGGGCCCGGCGTCTCGCTGTCTGTCAGCTGATCGCTGTCATCATCAGTGTCGCCTGTATCAGTGTCGGCTGTGGAACCTGACTGCGTCTTCTCTGCGGACTCAGTAACCTCCGGATCGGTCGCGGGATCGGTAACATCTTCCGACTTACGTTCGGAATCCGACTTGTCTTTGGAGCTCTTCCTGTCAGCCACTCTCAACCACCCTTTCGAATCCTACCAGCCGGCACATACCTGACGACCTTACTTTGCCGTGTTTCCACCCTCAAGCCGCTTGGTCGCGTCCATTAGCTTCTTTATTGCGGCGAGCATCGCATCTGCTGAAGGCGTGTGCGCGATCTCGATTGTGGCGACGCGGTCATTCGGCACTTCGGCGGCCGCGTTCCCGCTGATCGCGGCAACAAGAAGCGGCGCCGCGCCACATACCTCGTCAAAGAACAAGCGGGCGCTCCGCGGCGAAAAGAGCGGCACCAGAACCGGCTCGGCCCCCGCCAGAACGCTGCGGGCCTCCTGTGTAAGAGGCTGGGGAAGCTGTTCGTAGATCACGGCCTCATCAGTCTCTAAACTGGCCTTACTGAGTAGCTTGGCAATATCGCTTGCAGCATGCGATCCGCGCAAATGCAAGCAAGGCGGCGTAACGCTGGCGGCCTGCATATGCGTGATCAGGGTCTGTGCATCGCCGCCGCACGCGGTCACATCCATCCCGACCTCGCGAGCAGCTTGCGCCGTGGCCTCGCCGACCCCGAATGCGGGCAGATCACGGCGCCCACCCTTGGCCACATAGGCTTCGACCCCATGTCGGGAGGTGAAGATCAGCGTCCGATACCCCGACATCTGCGGCAGCGCGCCGCAATGCTCGATCCGCATGAGCGGAGACAAAACCACGGACACACCCCCGCCCAGCTCCGCCTCAAGTCGCTCGGCGAAATCCGTACCCACACGACCGGGCCGGGTGATCAGGATCGTCGGCGCCATGACCTGTCCACAGTTGTTTGCATATTCATCCGGTGATACCTGCCAGTAGAGCAACACGCAACGGGCGGCCCATGCGCACCAGCCTTACCATCCTCGGCCTCGAAAGCAGCTGCGACGATACGGCAGCCGCCGTCCTGCGCCTAGACGGAGAGATGCCCTCGGTCCTGTCCTCGGTCGTTCATGGGCAGAACGATCTGCATGCCGCCTATGGCGGGATCGTTCCCGAGATCGCCGCCCGCGCGCATGCGGAAAAACTCGATATCTGCGTGAAAGCGGCTCTGAACGAGGCGGAAACCAACCTTTCGCAGATCGACGCGGTCGCCGTCACGGCAGGGCCGGGGCTGATCGGTGGCGTGCTTTCGGGTGTTATGTGCGCCAAGGGTATCGCAGCGGGTGCTGGCTTGCCGTTGATCGGCGTGAACCACCTTGTCGGCCATGCATTGACGCCGCGCCTGACGGACGCGGTCGCCTATCCCTATCTCATGCTGCTGGTCTCGGGCGGGCATTGCCAGTTTCTGATCGTGCGCGGCTGCGAAGATTTCAGCCGTCTTGGCGGCACGATCGACGATGCGCCCGGCGAAGCCTTTGACAAGACCGCGCGGCTTCTGGGATTGGCGCAACCCGGCGGTCCCGCTGTTGAGCGCGAGGCGTTGGAGGGCGAGCCCAAGCGATTCCGCTTTCCAAGGCCGCTGCTGGACCGACCCGGCTGCGATATGTCCTTTTCCGGGCTCAAAACGGCTCTTTTGCGGGCGCGCGATAGCCTTGTGGACGCGCAAGGCGGCCTGAAACGCCAGGACCGTGCCGATCTCTGCGCCGGGTTTCAGGCCGCTGTGGCCGATGTTCTGGCCGAGAAAACCCGCCGTGCCCTTTCTATATATCTTGGCGAAGCACCTGCCGCGCCCACATTTGCCGTGGCCGGAGGGGTTGCGGCGAATGGTGCTATACGCTGGGTACTACAGGCAGCCGCCGACGCAGCGCAGACCGCATTCGTCGCGCCACCGCTGGCCCTATGCACCGATAACGCGGCGATGATCGCCTATGCGGGCGCCGAGCTTATGCGCGCGGGGCACCGCGATGACATGACACTGGCCGCTCGCCCGCGCTGGCCGCTCGACCGGTCCGGTCCGGCGCTTCTGGGCAGCGGAAAGAAAGGGGCCAAGGCATGATCACGATTCTGGGCGCAGGCGCATTTGGCACCGCCCTCGCGATATCCCTGTCGCGCAACGGTCCCGTCACGCTATGGGCACGCGACCCCGCGCATGTCGACGAGATGCGTTCCACGCGGGAGAACGCTCGCCGCCTGCCGGGTGTCGATCTGCCCGGTAATATCAAGGTTTCGGCTGAATTAGAGACGATATCCAAAGGACAGGTCGTTCTTTTGTCCATACCCATGCAGCGCCTTCGCGGCGCGCTTGAAATGCATGGGAATGCCTTGTCGCAAGGGCATCTTGTGGCCTGTTGCAAAGGGATGGAGTTGACGACCGGTCTGGGACCGACCCGGATCATTGCCGATATGCTGCCTGGCTCGACAGCGGCGATCCTGACCGGGCCATCCTTTGCCGCCGATATCGCGCGCGGATTGCCCACCGCGCTGACGCTGGCCTGCGCGGATGACAAAGTGGGCGAGTCCCTTCAGAGCGCGCTCAGCACGGCCAATCTGCGGCTCTATCGCACCACGGATACCATCGGCGCGGAACTTGGCGGCGCGCTCAAGAACGTCATGGCCATCGGTAGCGGCGTGGTCATGGGTGCCGGGCTTGGCGAAAGCGCGCGCGCGGCGCTGATGACGCGCGGCTTTGCCGAAATGTCACGGATGGCGGCGGCCGTGGGCGCCCGGCCCGAGACATTGTCGGGCCTGTCGGGCTTTGGCGATCTTGTCCTAACCTGCACGTCGGAACAGTCCAGAAATACGCGTTTTGGGCTGAGTTTGGGACGAGACGAAAGCTTTGACCCCACCGTGACCGTGGAAGGGGCCGCCACAGCGCGCGCTGTTACGGACCGGGCTGCGGAACTCGGGATCGACATGCCCATCACCCGAGCGATCACTGGCCTTATCAATGGCGAATTGCAGGTCGATCAGGCTATGGATATGCTTTTGTCACGCCCATTGAAGGAAGAATGATGCTGATTGCCCTGATTGCCCGCGACAAGCCCGGCGCCCTGCAAACCCGTCTCGACAATCGCGAGGCGCATCTGGCCTATATCAAGGAAACCGGGGCTGTCGCGCAGGCCGGCCCTCTGCTGGACGATGCCGGGGCCATGGCGGGGTCGCTTGTGATCCTTGATGTCGCTGACATGGAACAGGCGCAGGAATGGGCTGCGAACGACCCTTACGCCAAGGCCGGATTGTTTGCTTCTGTCGAGCTGATCGAATGGAAAAAGGTAATCTGAGCGATGCGCTACTGGCTGTTCAAATCCGAACCCTCCACCTGGAGCTGGAACGATCAGGTCGCCCAAGGCGACGCTGGCGAGGAATGGGACGGCGTGCGCAATTACCAGGCCCGCAATTTCATGCGCGAGATGGAAATCGGTGATCGAGGGTTCTTTTACCACAGCCAGAAGGAAAAGGCCGTGGTCGGTATCGTCGAAGTCATCGCCAAGGCGCATCCCGACAGCACCACCGACGATGATCGTTGGGAATGCGTCGACATCAAGGCTATCGCACCAGCCAGAAATCCGGTCACGCTGGAAATGATCAAGGCCGATCCGCGGCTTTCCGAGATGGTATTAGTGAACAACTCTCGCCTGTCGGTTCAGCCGGTCAGCGAGAAGGAATGGCAAATCGTCTGCGATATGGCGGGAATGGATGGCTAAGCCATCATGAAAAACGGAGGATGCCAGCCGTTTGCCGACACCCCCCGTCACCCCACGTGCTCCCTTGGCACCACACGTGTATCTGGAAAAGGTCTCGGCCTACTGGCCTGTTGTCCTGATACTAGCGAAACCCGCGCCCGGTGCCAAACCCGGAATGTCTAGAATACCCTTCAAATGAAAAACGCCCGCCAGAAAGGGCGGGCGCCGATCCGTCACTTGCCGCCGTTTCAGCTGTAAACAGACTCTTTTCCGAAATGCTTGGTCAGCATGTAATAGACCACGGCGCGATACTTGTTGCGCTCGGAACGGCCATAGGTGTCCATCGCCTGATTGATCGCATCCATCAGTTGCGGCCCGTCCGCCAGACCCAGTTTCTTGATCAGAAAGTTATCCTTGACGGTTTCCAGTTCGCTTTCCTGAGTCGCGGCCACTGTCGAAGCATCTGCATTGTAGATCGCGGGGCCGCATCCGATGGTCACCTTCCTCAGAAGGTTCATATCCGGCTCCATGCCACACTTGTTGCGCAGATCGTCGGCGTATTGCGCAATCAGGTCGTCACGCTTTCCCATACTGTCTCTCCCACCACTCCGGCCAGTTTGCCGGATATCTGTTTTGATACCAAAGCCCCGTTTAGGCGCCGATTTTAATGTTAGCGGCTGTTTCACAGCCCACAAAGGGAAAACTTTATCCGCGCTCCCCTGCCGCAGGCACAAAGAAAAGGCCCCGGCGTTGCTGCCGGGGCCTGTTTCGCCATATGTCGTGCGCCGTGAGCGGATCGCTCAGTAGCGGTAATGCTCGGGCTTGAACGGGCCATCCGGTTTCACGCCGATGTAATCGGCCTGATCGGCGCTCAGTTCCGTCAGCTTGACGCCGATGCGGTCAAGGTGCAAGCGCGCGACCTTTTCATCAAGATGCTTGGGCAAAATGTACACTTCGTTCTCGTACTGATCGCCCCGCTGCCACAGTTCGATCTGCGCCAGAACCTGGTTGGTGAAGGAGGCCGACATCACGAAGCTCGGGTGCCCCGTGGCGTTCCCGAGGTTCAGCAGGCGGCCTTCGGACAGCAGGATCATGCGGTTGCCCGAGGGCATCTCGATCATGTCCACCTGCTCCTTGATGTTGGTCCATTTGTGGTTCTTGAGATGCGCGACCTGGATCTCGTTGTCGAAATGGCCGATGTTCCCGACGATCGCCATGTCCTTCATCTCGCGCATATGCTCGATGCGGATGACATCCTTGTTGCCGGTGGTGGTGATGAAGATGTCGGCGCTGGCGACTTCATCCTCAAGCCGGGTCACTTCGAACCCGTCCATCGCGGCCTGAAGCGCACAGATCGGGTCGACCTCGGTCACCTTGACGCGCGCGCCCGCGCCGCGCAGCGACGCCGCGCTGCCCTTGCCAACATCGCCGTAACCGCAGACGAGGGCGACCTTGCCCGCCATCATCGTGTCGGTGGCGCGGCGGATGCCATCGACCAGAGATTCCTTGCAGCCGTACTTGTTGTCGAATTTCGACTTGGTCACGCTGTCGTTCACGTTGATCGCGGGGAAAGGCAGATGACCTTTCTCCATCATCTTGTAGAGACGATGAACGCCGGTCGTGGTTTCCTCGGACACACCCTGGATCATGTGGCGCTGACGCACGAACCAGCCGGGGCTTTCGCTCATGCGCTTGCGGATCTGCGCAAACAGCGCCTCTTCCTCTTCGCTGGTCGGGGTGGCGATCAGGTCTTCCTCGCCCTCTTCGACGCGCGCACCGATCAGAACATAGAGCGTGGCATCGCCGCCATCATCAAGGATCATGTTCGCGCCGCCTTCCTCGAACATGAAGATGCGGTCGCAGTAATCCCAGTATTCCTCCAGCGTCTCGCCCTTGATGGCGAAAACCGGGGTGCCGCCCGCAGCGATCGCGGCCGCGGCGTGATCCTGCGTCGAGAAGATGTTGCAGCTGGCCCAACGAACCTGCGCACCCAGTGCCGTAAGCGTTTCGATCAGCACGGCTGTCTGGATCGTCATGTGCAGGGAACCGGCGATGCGGGCGCCCTTGAGCGGCTGGCTCTGGCCGTATTCCTCGCGCAAAGCCATCAGGCCGGGCATCTCGGTTTCGGCAATATCAAGCTCTTTGCGCCCATACTCGGCCAGGTTGATATCCTTGATGATATAGTCCTTCGCCATCGGCGTGGCTCCTTGCAAATCTACACTTTGAGGTGCAGATAGCACCGGCACCTGATTTAGGCAACGCCACCACCGAATTCACTGCGCCCAAGGACGATCCGACGACCATGAAACAACCTCGCGCATGGCAAAAGATGCTTTCGGGCCGCCGTCTCGATCTGCTCGACCCGACGCCTTTGGATATCGAGATCGAGGACATTGCCCACGGGCTTGCCTTCGTCGCGCGCTGGAACGGGCAGACGCTGGGTGACTATGCCTATTCTGTTGCGGAACACTCCCTGCTCGTGGAGCGCCTTTTTTCGCGCCTCAGCCCATCTGCGCCTGCGAAGTGGAAATTGGCCGCGCTGCTGCATGATGCGCCGGAATACGTGATTGGTGACATGATATCCCCGGTGAAATCGGCGGTCGGGCCGGGCTATGACGAATTGGACAAGCGGCTTTCCGCGGCCATCCACCTTCGCTTCGGCCTGCCTTCGGCAATCCCGGAACCGGTCAAGAAACAGATCAAGAAGGCCGACCGGATCAGCGCCTGGATGGAAGCGGTGCGGATCGCGGGCTTTACCGTAGCCGAGGCCGACCGCTTTTTCGGCAAACCCGACCTGTCGATGATCGAAGGGCTCGAGATCCTTTTGCGCCCGCCAATGGAAGCGCGCGCGGACTATACCGCCCGCCACCACACGCTGCTGGCCGAAATGGGCTGAGGTCAGGCGACGCGTTCCGCTTGTTCAGGTCGAGACGAAGCGTACGAAACCGGGTTCGATGATCGCGGCGGTCAGGTGGCCGGTGTGAAAGGCCCCGGTGTCGATTCCGATCCTGCCGTCCTTCATCTCGGGTTTGTCCTTGATGAAATGACCGTGCACCATCCACAGTCCGTCCTGTCTGGGTGTGCTGAAGATTTTGGGGTGCCCCCATAACAGCCCATGCCCGCGATGTGGTTCGAGCGTCCGGGTCGGATCGCCGCCTGCATGGCTGGTCACGACATTTCCGCTTTGCCAGAGCAGGGGGCGCTGGTCGATCCATTCGAGCAGGGCAAGACCTGCACTGTCACGCAGACGGTCGCGGGTTTCGGCGGGCGTGCCGCTGTCGGGGTCGAGGCCGAAGCTGCGCAAGGTCGCGGTGCCGCCATTCCGGGTCCAGAGCGGCCACTTGGCCCCCGGCATATCCAGAAATGCAAGCATCATCGCCTCGTGGTTGCCCATGAGGCACACCACGTCACGGATGCCCTCCTGTTCAAGTGCCATCAGCTGTCCCAGAACTCCGGCACTGTCGGGTCCGCGGTCAATGTAGTCGCCAAGAAAGACCAGTGGCAGCTTGGGCGCCTCAGTCTCCAGCTTTGCAAGCAAGGTCTCCAGAAGATCCAGCCGTCCGTGGATGTCACCAATGGCAACAAATGGCCGATCAGGCGTAATCGGTGCGACAAAACGGGGTTTGCGCGGGTCAAAGCGGTTGATGAAAGCACGAAAACGGGCCATTGCATAACCATTAAGCGGTTCGCGCCCACGGGCAAGGGGTAACGATGCGGCTGTCTGTGCGAAAAGCAGCGGAATTTTGTTGATCCCGAATTGGAAACTTGCTTCGGAAAAGCGTATACAGGTTTGGAAACTGTTTCTGTTTTAGCTGCATTTAGTATCCGAGTTTTAATAAAATGAAATAGCACAGGCGTCAGGGCAATTATGTCAAGTGTCGAAAGGCCGGGGATTCAGGAGTTGCGCGCCGCGCGCGGCAAGGGACGCGTGCTATTATTCTGGGCCTTCTTGTTCTCGATCTTCGTCAATCTTCTCATGCTGACCGGCCCGCTTTACATGCTGCAGGTCTATGACCGGGTGCTTGCATCCAAATCGGTCGAAACGCTCGTTGCGCTTTCGCTTCTGGTCACGATGCTCTACGCGCTGATGGCGGTGCTGGAATATGCACGTGGGCGCGTGATGGCGCGGATCGGTGCGCGGTTTCAGAGTGTCCTCGATGCGCGCCTGTTCAATGCGACTCTGCAACGCTCGAAGAACCCGCATGACCGCCCTGTCTGCAACGCCGCGCTTCGCGATCTCGACTCGCTGCAAAACCTGTTCGTCTCGCCTGTTCTGCTAGCCATCATGGACATGCCCTGGACGCCCATCTTCATCGCGGCGATCTTTATCTTCCACCCGGTGCTGGGCTGGGTTTCGGTTGCCGGCGGGCTGATTATCGTGGTGCTGGCGCTGCTCAACCAAACCGTGACAGCGCATCGCGTGCGCATGTCGCAGATCGCGACGCAGCGGGCGCATTCCTTTGCCGAACACGCGCAGGAAGCCAGCGAGGTCGCGCTGAGCCAGGGGCTCGGTGACAGCCTGCAAACGCGCTACAAGAGACTGCGGAACCTGGCACTGGAACAGACCATCCGGGCCAATGACTGGACCGGCGTCTTCACATCGCTCACCAAGGCATTCCGGCTGTTCCTGCAATCCGCGATCCTTGGCCTTGGCGCCTATTTCGTGATCCAGGGAGAGTTGACGCCCGGCTCGATGATTGCCGGTTCGATCCTTCTGGGTCGTGCGCTGGCCCCCGTTGAACAGGCCATGAGCCACTGGCCTGTCTTGCAGCGCGCGCGCGCGGGCTGGAAGACGCTTGAGAAATTTCTTGCATCGGTGCCCTTTCAGGAAGAGCGCACCGAACTGCCGGTGCCCGAGGCGCGTCTGCGCGCATCGGCCCTGACCATCGTCCCACCAGGGGCGAAACGGCCCACGGTACGCAACGTCAATTTCCTGCTTGAGCCGGGCCAGGCGCTTGGCGTGATCGGCAAAAGCGGCTCGGGCAAATCGACTCTGGCGCGGGTGCTGTCCGGCTACTGGCCCCCGGCTGCGGGCGAGGTGCGTCTGGGCGGGGCGACTCTGGATCAATACGACCCCATGCATCTGGGGGCTCATATCGGCTACCTGCCACAAACCGTCAGCCTGTTCGGCGGCACCATCGCCGAGAATATCCGGCGCATGACGCTCGACGTTGATGCAAAAGGCGTGGTCGCCGCTGCGAAACAGGCGAATGCACATGACATGATCATGCAATTGCCCAATGGCTATGACACTTACCTTGATGGCAACGAGAACATGCTGTCGGGCGGGCAGCGGCAACGCATCGCCCTGGCCCGCGCGCTTTACGGTGAGCCGGTGTTACTGATCCTCGATGAGCCGAACTCGATGCTGGATGCCGAAGGCTCGGACGCGCTGAACCAGACAGTGAAAAGCTTTAAGGAAAAGAACACGTCGGTGATCGTGATGACTCACCGTCCCACCGCGATCGCCGAATGCGATCTGCTGATGGTATTGGACAAGGGCAACGTGCTGGCCTTCGGGCCGCGCGACGAGGTGCTTGAAAAGACCGTCATGGACCCGCGCAAGCCGCGCCTGGCAACCGCAACATCCAACAAGGTGGCGATGTGAGCGAAACCCCCAACGACAAGGACCCGAACTGGAGCGGCACCTTGCCGCTGATGGCGGGGATTATGGCACTGATCGCATTGGTCGGCGGGCTGGGTTTCTGGGCAGTGCGTGCAGAGCTCTCGGGTGCCGTCGTGGCACCGGGCCAGGTGACTGTCGAATCCAATCGGCAGGTCATCCAGCACCCCGAAGGCGGCGTCGTGGGTGAAATACTGGTCAAAGACAGTGACCGGATCGAAAAGGGTGACGTCCTGATCCGACTCGATGGCCGCCGCCAGCGCAATGAGTTGAGCATCATCGAAGGCCAGCTGCGTGAATTGTCGGTGCGCAAATCGCGCCTTCAGACCGAGCGCGACGATGCCGAGGTGATCGCGTTCGACCCCGGTCTGGTCGCCGCCGCCAAGGACGCCCCCGCCATCGCAAGGCTCATGAAAGGCGAGCGGACACTGTTCCAGTCGCGCAAGGAATCGCTGGAGCAGGAAGTCAGCCTGCTGAATGAGCAGAACCATCAGATCGAGAACCGGATCGGCGGGCTGAAGGCGCAACTTGATGCGCTCAATGAGCAAGTCGCGCTGGTCGAGACCGATCTTGTTTCCGAACGCGAACTGCTCACCCAGAACCTGACACGCGCCGCGAGAGTCAGCGACCTGATGCGTGAACTTGCCGGGCTGAAGGGACAGGTCGGGCGGATCGAGGCAGAGATGGCGGAACTGCGTGGACAGAAGGCAAGCAATGGCATTGCTCTGTTGCAACTCAAGACGCAACGTCGCGAGAATGCCGTCTCACGCCTGCGCGATCTGGAGTTCCGCGAGATCGAACTGATCGCGCGCCGCAACAGCCTGCACGACACGATATCGCGGCTCGACATCCGTGCACCGGTGGATGGTATCGTTTACGGACTTCAGGTCTTTGCGGTGCAATCTGTGGTGCAGGCCGCCGAGCCGTTGATGTATATCGTTCCACAGGACCAGCCACTTGTGGTGTCGGCCCGCGTCGACACGATCAATATTGACGAGGTCTATGCCGGGCAGGAGGCTTCGCTGCAGTTCTCGGCCTTCGATCAACGAAAGATTCCCGAGCTCAAGGGCCAGGTGCAGCGCATCTCGGCCGATGCCTTGCAGGACCAAGCGACCGGCCAGCCCTACTATTCGGTCGAAATCCTGCCAAACAGCGACGAAATCGAAAAGCTCCGAGGTCACAGCCTGCTGCCCGGAATGCCGGTGCAGTCCTTCATTCAGACCGGCGCGCGCTCGCCACTCGTCTATCTGGTCGAGCCAATGGCAGGGTTCTTCAACCGGGCGTTCCGGGAATAAGCGTGTCCTGGCGTGACGCAAAAGCGCAACAGTCGAACCGAACATATAACTGATCTTCGGGACTGTGGAAAATTTGACCGGATTCTGCTAAGGTTCTGTAGAGGGCCGATAATGACACGTGAAAACACGTGCGGATAAGGGCCCATGAGGCAGAGAACGAGCATATTTCAATGCGTATTTTTCTATCCGTTTGCGCGGGGCTGTTTTTGTCGGCCTGCACGGTCGGCCCGCTCTACAAGCATCCCGAAATGGAGCTACCCGACCGCTATTCGCTGTTGGCGCCGGTCAGCAAGGCCAGCAGCAGCGATCTCTATTGGTGGCGCGATTTTGATGATCCGGTTCTCAATCAGCTGATCGGCGCGGGCATGCAGGGCAACCTGAGCGTCGCCGAGGCGCGTGAAAGGGTTGACGAAGCCGAGGCATTGCTGCGACGCGACAGTGTCACCCCCAGAGGTGATGGCTCGATCACGGGGCGCGGCAATACCAATGTCCCGAATACGGGCTCGGTGGAACTGGAGGCCGAAATCGGGCTGGCAGGGCGAACCCAATGGGCCAGCCGCGCGGCGCGCCAACGGCTTGAAGCCGCCCGGCTGGGCGAGGGCGAAGCCCGCCGCCTGCTATTGTCCGAGCTGAGCAAGACTTATGTGCAGATGCGCTTTTTGCAGCGCAGCTACGAAACCCGCCAGCAGGACCTAACGTCGCGGCGGCGCACCCTGCGCGACCTTCAAACCCAGCTTGAGGCTGGTGCTGCAACACAGCTTGACGTATTGCGAGCACGCGCTCTGGTATCGGAAACGCAGGCCGAAATGCCCGGCATTCAGGCCGAGATCATCCGGCAGCGCAATCGCATTTCAACTCTTCTTGGCCAACCGGTGGGGCAACTTGGCATCGACCTGGGCTACAAGGGTCAGCAGCCGCGCCCGCTGGGTGGCGGAGATGTCGGCGTTCCGGCGGACCTGTTGCGCGCCCGGCCCGACATCCGCGTCGCCGAGCGGCGCTATGCCGCTGCGGTATCGGATATGGGCGTGGCGCAAGCCTCCCGCTATCCTAGCCTGACTCTGAGCGGACTGGTCACGGCACCACTCAAGAGCGGGTCCTGGAACGAGAGCATTGTCGCCGGACTGACCGTTCCGGTCTTCTCGCAACCTGCCCTCGCTGCCTCAGAAGATGCTGCCGAGTCGCGCGCACAGCAAGCCTATCTGCAATGGCGTAAGGCTGTTCTGGCTGCGGTAGAGGAGGTTGAGAACGCTTTGGCCGCGCTTCAGGCGGCCAGACAATCGGTCGGCTCCGCACGCGAACTTGTCAGTCTCAACGAACGGTCGCTGAACCTGTCACGGCGCTTGGTCATGGAGGGTGGCGATGCCACGGTCCTTGATGTGATCGACCGGGAGCGCTCGCTGTCGTCAGCCCGTTTCACGCTGGCGCGCACGCTGCGGGATCTTGCTTCGGCCTATATCGATCTGCGCGTCGCACTTGGCGTGGGGCACAACGCGGTCGTGGACGATTCAGGCCTTGTTACCCGCGCTGACGTCGCAAGTGCAGCCGCCGGGCTGATCGCGCCGGCAAACGAATAGAGCAAGCGGCGTTTTCGCTACATGCGTCAGCCACTTGCGCGCGGGGACATCGGAAGCGCGATCGCGGCACCGGCCAGGAACCCGCCGAGATGCGTCTCCCACGCGACCGCGCCATCGGTTCCGACATACATCAGGATGTTGAGCACGGTCAGAATTGCCAGCGGCCAGGCAATCGCCGCGGCCGCCCGTGTGAAACCGGGACGCTGGCGAATGGTAAAGAGACTGTTCCAGACGATCAGCGCGCCAGCCAGCCCGAAAAGCGCGCCCGACGCACCCACCATCGGACGAAACCCGCTGGAGGCCAGCAACGCAAAGGCTGCACCACCCAGAATGCTGGCCCCGGCGTAGATCACCAGGAAACGTCCCTGCCCAACTTGGGCGATCACTGCGCCGCCAAGAGATGCGAGCGTGATCATGTTGACGAGCAAATGCACCAGCCCGCCATGCAGGAACGCATATGAGATGAACATCAGCCAGGGCTGCGCGCCGAAATTCGGTCTCCAGCCTGACAAAAGGCCGGGCCAGAAGGCGCCGAACTGGTAAGCCAGGGCACGCCAGCGCGGGGCGCCCCAGAGACCTTGATCCGCCCCTTGCAGCGCCAGCTCGACACAGACACAGGGCAGGATCAGCAGCACAAGCGCCAATGGCCAACGGCCCATATGGGAAAGGATGCGCATCATGCCAACCGATAATCAGGTTGCGTCGGCGATGGCAAGTCGCGGGGCGTCATTACCCCTGTGCCCGACTGGCGCGGTTCGCGCGTGTCACCGGAAAAGGGAGAAGTCGCGCCCGATGCGCACAAAGACCGACGTGGAGTCCGAAGTGCCGATGAGGTCCTCATCGCGAACACGATAGGCGACGCCGGTCCTGAGCGACCAATCGGGTGTCAGGGCGTAATTGTAGCTGGCGGTCAAATCCGTGCGCCGGGTGTCGTTCGACGTTGCCTCGTCTTCCGAGAGGCCAAAGGAAGCATCGAAACCAAGGCTTGAAACGGCATTGATTTCATATACATATCCGAAATTCGCGGTCGTGGTGATGCGTTCATCATCGTCTTCATTAATCGAAACGTCGCGGGTCGCACTCAAGGTGATACGACCGGTGGGCAGATCACGCTGCCAGTTGATTCCACCGATCAGCTTGGGATCCCCGCTTTCCTTCTGCGTCGCGCCGATGTTGAAGCTGAGGGCGCCAAGCGGCAGATCCAGCGCGCGGCCCACGCGAACGAACTGGCGGGCGCCGTTCTGATCGCGTGTGACCCGGTAGGACGTATTGAGCGAACCGTTCGGCATCTCCAGGTCATAGACAACACGACCGGTCAGGCCGTCTTCCTTGTTGGTGATGCCGAACTCCTCCTCGTCGGTCTCGCTATACCCGATCGCAGCCTCAAGCGAGGCGCGCTCCGAAAGTTGCTGCACAATGCCGACTTCAACGACATCGGTATCACGCTCTGTATCTGCGATATCTTCGGCTTCGTAATGACTGAAATCATAACCGACAAAAGCGGTCGAGACCGGCGAAAGGCGCAACCGGGATTCGATCCCGTAAGCGTAACGGTACGAGTCGTCATTTGTGGCCCCAGCACCATCTGAATACGTGACCCCGCCAACACTGGCGTCAAAGACGAAGCCCAAGGGCGAGTCTATCCCGGTTTCAAACTGCGTGCTGAAATCGTAGACCTGCCGTGTCCCGGTATTGCGCTGATCCTCGAAATTCGAAGGCAGCACGATCTGGCCGGTTTCATCAGCAAAACTTGAAAGGGGCTCGAAGAAAGCCGCGTCGGTTTCTCTGTAACTACCCGTTACCGACAATCGCGCATTGGCGCCCTCTCGCGCATAACTCAAGTTAACGCTCGGTTCGACAAAGCCGGTGCTGATATCGCTGCCGCTCGGGATCTCGCCGAAACGCAACTTTCCCGCAACGCCGAAGGCGAGCGACTGGGTGCTGGTTTCCGACAGGATATTCAACGAAAGCGTGGTCGTGGACAGCGCGGTCGAACCCTCCTCAGGGTTCTCAAGCGCCAGGTTATCCCCGGCCTCGAACTCCTGATCGACGCCCAATATAACGCGCATCCCGGTCGCCGCATCCTGCGCAACCGCGGGCACAACGGCACAGGCAAGTCCGCCTGAGACCACGGCCTGGACTAATCTCGTTTTTTTCAACACTGCCCCCTCGAAAACAGGGTTATTCAAAGAGTCGTCTTTGCGGCACGATGATCACGTCGCCCGAAGCGAGGATCGTGGTGCCGATGCTGGTCTTGCCTTGAAGAATTGCGTCATAGTTGACGTTGTAAATCCGCTCGGTGCGCGACTTGTCAGTGCGACGCAGTTGAATACGTTTGGTGGCTGCGAATTTCGAGAACCCGCCAACCGCCGCCAGTGCCTGCAACAGGGTCGTGCCCTGTTCCAGCTTGACGGCGCCGGGGCTGGCGACTTCGCCCAGAACGTAGATCGTGTCTGTCGGCGTGGCCGCCGCAACGCTCGATGCCCTGGGTGCTGCAAGGCTGCTGAGGGTCACGAACACCGTCGGGTCGGCTGCGAAGTTCGGAGCCAGCTTGCTGGTGACTTCGCTGCGGACTTGCTCGATCGTGCGACCGCCAGCCGTCACGGTTCCGGCCAGCGGAAGCGAGATGCGGCCATCGGGCAGCACAAGCGTATCCCGGTTGATGCTTGAATCCTCAAGAACCTCGACGCGCACGACATCGCCCGGTTTGATCCGGTA
>CAZMZS010000002.1:0-55414 GCA_964570675.1 uncultured Roseovarius sp.
GATGGTGCGAATGGCGATTCATTGCAGCGCGCTCTTGCAGACTCGGCGCATGGGGCGTATATGGCTCCTTAACAGCGGCGCCTCCGGGTCCAAACCGGCAGGCTCCACCGGACAAGTATGACGGGCCGCGAGCCCGTTTTTTTGTGCCTGAAAGACCGATGAGCAACGACCTGATAGCCAAAACAGCAATCGACCGGCGCCTGGCCGAGATCATAACCCCTGTCATCGAAGACATGGGTTACGCTTTGGTGCGTGTGCGTCTGATGGGGGGCAAGACCCATACCCTTCAGATCATGGCTGAGAAACCCGGTGGCGCCATCGAGGTAGATGACTGTGCCGAGATATCCAACGCCGTGAGCGCGGTGCTGGATGTCGAAGACCCGATTACGGATGCCTACACGCTGGAGGTATCGAGCCCCGGCATCGACCGGCCTCTGACCCGGCTCAAACATTTCGAGGAGTTCGAGGGTTACGAGGCCAAGCTGGAGACGTCCGAACTGATAGGCGGGCGCAAGCGGTTCAAGGGCGTACTGGCCGGTGTCGAGGATGACGAGGTGCTGATCAACATCGACGAAGGCACCGTCGGCCTGAAATTCGATTGGCTGAGCGATGCCAAGCTGGTGCTGACCGATGAGCTGATCAAGGAAATGCTGAAGGCCCGAAAGGCCGCCGGCGAACTGAATGAAGACGCGTTTGACGAGATCGAGACCGAACGGTCTGAGGAGGACTGAAAATGGCAATTACCTCTGCAAACCAGCTTGAGCTGTTGCAAACCGCCGAGGCCGTGGCCCGCGAGAAGATGATCGAACCATCGCTGGTGGTCGAGGCGATGGAAGAAAGCCTCGCACGTGCTGCCAAGAGCCGCTACGGCGCCGAGATGGACATTCGCGTCAGCATCGATCGCAAGACCGGCAAGGCCACCTTTACCCGTGTTCGCACCGTGGTTGAGGATGAGGAACTTGAGAACTATCAGGCCGAACTGACCGTCGAGCAGGCCAAGCAGTATCTCGAGGATCCCAAGATCGGCGATCAGTATGTCGAGGAAATCCCGCCCGTCGATCTGGGCCGGATCGCCGCGCAATCTGCCAAGCAGGTGATCTTGCAGAAGGTCCGCGAAGCCGAGCGTGATCGCCAATACGAAGAATTCAAGGACCGCGCGGGCACGATCATCAACGGTGTCGTCAAGCGCGAGGAATACGGCAATGTCATCGTCGATGTGGGCCGGGGCGAAGCGATTCTGCGGCGCAACGAAAAGATCGGTCGCGAGAGCTATCGCAACGGTGACCGTATCCGCGCCTATATCAAGGATGTCCGCCGCGAGGCGCGTGGACCGCAGATTTTCCTGAGCCGCACCGCGCCGGATTTCATGGCCGAGCTGTTCAAGATGGAAGTCCCCGAGATTTACGACGGGATCATCGATATCAAGGCCGTTGCCCGCGATCCCGGCAGCCGGGCCAAGATCGCCGTCATCTCGTATGACAATTCGATCGACCCGGTGGGCGCTTGTGTCGGTATGCGCGGCAGTCGCGTGCAGGCCGTGGTGAACGAGCTTCAGGGCGAAAAGATCGACATCATCCCTTGGAACGAGGACCAGCCGACCTTCCTTGTGAACGCGCTGCAGCCGGCAGAGGTGAGCAAGGTGGTTCTCGACGAAGAGGCCGAGCGGATCGAAGTGGTTGTGCCCGAGGATCAGCTTTCGCTGGCCATTGGCCGCCGGGGTCAGAACGTGCGCCTGGCCAGCCAGCTGACCGGTCTGGACATCGACATCATGACCGAAGCCGAGGATTCCGAGCGCCGCCAGAAGGAATTCGAGGAGCGCACCAGCCTGTTCATGGAAACGCTGGACCTGGACGAATTCTTTGCCCAGCTTCTGGTTTCGGAAGGGTTTACCAATCTCGACGAGGTCGCCTATGTCGAGCTTGACGAATTGCTGGTGATCGACGGGGTCGATGACGACACCGCCAAGGAGCTTCAGGCGCGCGCCCGCGATGTGCTTGAGGCCCAATCGCGTGAAGCGATGGAAAAGGCCCGCGCGCTGGGCGCCGAGGACAGCCTTATTGATTTCGAGGGCCTGACACCCCAGATGATTGTTGCGCTGGCAGAGGACGGCGTGAAGACGCTGGACGATTTCGCCACCTGCGCCGACTGGGAGCTTGCCGGCGGATGGACCACCGTGGACGGTGAGCGCGTCAAGGATGACGGAATTCTGGAGCCGTTCGACGTTTCCCTGGAAGAGGCGCAGAACATGGTCATGACCGCCCGCGTGATGCTGGGCTGGGTCGATCCGGCCGATCTGGAAACCGAAGCCGAGGGCGAGGCGGAAGAGACCGCTGCCCTGGGCGAAGAACAGGAGGCCGAGGCCTGATCCGTCAGGCCTCGGGGGCACTGAATGGGTCGCGGTGGGCAACCCAAGGATCGGAGTGACGATCCCGAACGCAAGTGCATTGCCACGGGTGAGGTGCAGCCTGTCAACGGACTGATCCGTTTCGTGGTGGGCCCCGAAGGGCAGATTGCACCGGATATTGCGGGCAAGCTGCCGGGTCGGGGTATTTGGGTATCCGCGGATCGTGCTGCGCTTGAAAAGGCGGTGAAAAAGGGGCTTTTCGCCCGCGCCGCGCGTCAGCCGGTGACAGTGCCAGAGGATCTTCCGGCGCTGATCGAGCACCAGCTGGAGCAGCGCGTGGTGAACCTCATCAGTCTGGCCCGCAAGGGCGGTAAAGCGGTCGCCGGTTATGAGAAGGTCAAGGATTGGCTTTCAAAGGAACAAGCTACCGTTCTGATTCAGGCAAGTGATGGATCGGAACGGGGCAAAACGAAATTGAGCACGCCTCATCGAGGGTCATTCATAGGCTGGCTGACGGCCTCGGAACTTGGGCGGGCCTTCGGGCGACAAACCGCGATCCATGCAGCACTGGGTGCTGGCGGTTTGGCCCAACGTGTTGTAGATGAGGCGGCAAGGTTGAAGGGCCTGCGCGTCTCGAACGGCGAACAGACCCGCCGGAAAGGAAGTAGAACCAGATGAGCGACAACGACGAGAAGAAGACTTTGGGTGTGCGTGGCGGTCCTCGTTCGGGGAACGTGAAGCAGAGCTTCAGCCATGGGCGGACCAAGAACGTCGTCGTGGAAACCAAGCGCAAGCGGGTCGTCAAGCCCAAGACGGGTGGCGCGGCTGCTGGTGGCTCGGGATCGGCGCGCTCGCAAGCGTCTTCTGGCGATTCGGCCAAGCGTCCGGCAGGGATTTCGGATGCCGAAATGGAGCGCCGGATGAAGGCGTTGCAGGCAGCCAAGGGACGCGAGGCCGAAGAGGCCGCGCGCCGCGACGCCGAGGAAAAGCAGCGCGAGGAAGAGCGGCAGCGCCGCCGCGAGGAGGCCGAGGCCAAGGAGCGTGAACAGCGCGAGGCCGAGGAGCGTGCCCGCGCCAAAGCCGAAGAAGAAGAGCGCAAGCGCCAGGATGCCGAGAAGGCTGCCGCGCCTGCGCCTGCGCCCGCCGCGCCGCCGGCGGATGATGCTGCGCGCGCCCCGGCCAAGCAGCCGCCACGCAAGCAGGACAAGGTCGACAAGGACCGCGACCAGAACCGCGGACGCGGCAAGGGACGCGACGATGGCGGTCGCCGCGCAGGCAAGCTGACGCTCAACCAGGCGTTGGCCGGTGGTGAAGGTGGCCGTCAGAAATCGCTCGCAGCGATGAAGCGCAAGCAGGAGCGCGCCCGCCAGAAGGCCATGGGCGGCGCCCAGGAGCGCGAAAAGGTTGTGCGTGACGTGCAGCTGCCCGAAACCATCGTGGTGTCGGAACTTGCGAACCGCATGGCCGAGCGCGTGGGTGATGTGGTCAAGTCGCTGATGAACAACGGCATGATGGTCACACAGAACCAGACGATCGACGCCGATACCGCCGAACTCATCATCGAGGAATTCGGCCATCGCGTGGTGCGCGTCAGCGACTCGGACGTGGAAGACGTAATCGCCCAGGTCGACGACAAGCCCGACGATCTGAAGCCGCGTCCGCCGGTGATCACCGTCATGGGCCATGTGGACCACGGCAAGACGTCGCTTCTGGACGCGATCCGCGACGCCAAGGTGGTGTCGGGCGAGGCCGGTGGGATCACCCAGCATATCGGCGCCTATCAGGTCACGACCAGTTCGGGGACGCTTCTGACGTTCCTTGACACGCCGGGTCACGCCGCGTTCACCAGCATGCGCGCACGCGGCGCGCAGGTGACGGATATCGTGGTGCTGGTGGTGGCGGCGGATGATGCCGTGATGCCCCAGACCATCGAGGCGATCAACCACGCCAAGGCCGCGCAGGTGCCGGTCATCGTGGCGATCAACAAGTGCGACAAGCCCGAGGCGAACCCCGACAAGGTGCGCACCGATCTGTTGCAGCACGAAGTGATCGTCGAGGCGATGTCGGGCGATGTGCAGGATGTCGAGGTGTCGGCGCAGACCGGACAGGGGCTTGATGAGCTTCTGGAAGCGATCGCGCTGCAATCCGAGATGCTGGAAATCGAGGCGAACCCGAACCGTGCCGCCGAAGGTGCGGTCATCGAGGCACAGCTTGACGTGGGTCGTGGCCCCGTGGCGACCGTTCTGGTGCAGAAGGGTACGCTGAAGCAAGGCGATATCTTTGTCGTCGGCGAACAGTGGGGCAAGGTGCGCGCGCTGATCAATGATCGCGGCGAGCGTGTGAAAACCGCTGGTCCGTCGGTTCCGGTCGAGGTTCTGGGCCTAAATGGCACGCCCGAGGCCGGGGACGTTCTGAACGTCGTCGAAACCGAGGCGCAGGCACGCGAGATCGCCGAATACCGCCAGCAGGCGGCCAAGGAAAAGCGCGCCGCCGCCGGTGCGGGCACCTCGCTGGAGCAACTTCTGGCCAAGGCCAAGGAAGACGAGAACGTCAACGAGCTGCCGATCCTCGTCAAGGCCGACGTGCAGGGGTCCGCCGAGGCCATCGTTCAGGCGATGGAGAAGATCGGCAACGACGAGGTGCGTGTGCGCGTGCTGCATTCGGGTGTAGGTGCGATCACCGAATCCGATGTGGGCCTGGCCGAGGCATCCGGCGCGCCGGTTCTGGGCTTCAACGTCCGGGCCAACGCGCCAGCGCGCAACAGCGCCAACCAGAAGGGCGTGGAAATCCGCTATTACAGCGTGATCTACGACCTTGTGGACGACGTGAAGGCCGCTGCCTCGGGTCTGCTCGGTGCCGAAGTGCGCGAAAACTTCATCGGTTACGCCGAGATCAAGGAGGTCTTCAAGGTCTCTGGCGTCGGCAAAGTGGCGGGCTGTCTTGTCACAGAGGGCATCGCGCGCCGCTCGGCCGGTGTGCGCCTGCTGCGTGACGATGTGGTGATCCACGAAGGCACGCTGAAGACGCTCAAGCGCTTCAAGGACGAAGTGTCCGAGGTCCAGTCCGGTCAGGAATGCGGCATGGCCTTCGAGAATTACGAAGACGTCCGCCCCGGCGACGTGATCGAGATCTTCGAGCGCGAGGAGATCGAGCGCAAGCTCGACTGATCCGCACCGGAACAGAGACTGAAAAGAGGGGCTGCCGCGGCGGCCCCTTTTCATGTCTATCGGGTGTGGCGGCCTAGAGCCAGTCGCGCAGGATCGGGATCAGCGGAATATCGGCGGGCGGCATCGGGTAATCGCGCAATGCGTTCGGGCGCACCCATTTGAGGGTCTGCCCCTCGCGGCCCTGCGGGGTGCCCTGCCATTTGCGACAGGCAAAGAGCGGCATCAGAAGATGAAAATCCGGATATCCGTGGCTGGCGAAGGTCAGCGGCGCAAGGCAGCTGGCCCAGGTGTCTATGCCCAGTTCCTCCTCAAGCTCGCGGATCAATGCGTGTTCGGGCGTCTCGCCGGGTTCGACCTTGCCACCGGGAAATTCCCAAAGCCCGGCCATGGCTTTGCCCTCGGGGCGTTGCGTCAGCAGAATGCGGCCATCCACATCAATCAATGCGACGGCAGACACCAGAACGGTTTTCATGAGCGGTAGTCGGCGTTGATGTCGATATAGCCATGGGTCAGATCGCAGGTCCAGACCACCGAAGTCCCGCCGCCAAGGCCCAGATCGACATGGATCGTCAGCTCTTGCTGCTTCATGTAGATGGCGCCCTCTTCCTCTCGGTAGTCGGGATCGACCCAGCCATCGCGCGCGACGGGGATGTGTCCGAACCAGATGGAAAGGGTGTCGCGGTCTGCCGGCGCGCCGGACTTGCCGACGGCCATCACGATCCGGCCCCAGTTCGGATCCTCTCCGGCGATGGCGGTCTTGACCAGGGGCGAATTGGCGATCGCCATGGCATGGGTGCGCGCATCTGCATCGCTGGAGGCGCCGGTCACCGAGACTTCGACGAATTTCGTAGCACCTTCGCCGTCGCGCACGACCTGGTGCGCAAGGTTCAGCATGACCTGCCGCAGACCTTCCATGAAGCCGACGCTATCTTCGCTCACACGGATGCCGGAAGCACCGGTTGCTGCGACCAGCAATGTATCGGAGGTCGAAGTGTCGCCATCAACCGTGATGCAGTTGAACGTGCTGCTGTTGAGAGCCGAGACCATAGATTGCAGGACCGGCTGATCGACCACGGCGTCGGTGAAAATATAGACCAGCATCGTTGCCATGTCGGGGGCGACCATGCCTGAGCCTTTGGCGATGCCGGCGATGTGAATCTGTTGGCCATCGACCGTTACGGTGGTGCCGGCCCCTTTTGGAAAGGTGTCGGTTGTCATGATCGCGCGCGCAGCGGACCCGATCCCGTCCATCGAGAGAGCGCCTGAAAGATCCTTGAGTTTCGTGGTGATCCGCTCATGAGGGAGTGGCTCACCGATCACCCCGGTGGAGGAGGTGAAAATTCGCGACTCCGGCAGTTTCAGAGCCTTGCTGGCCGCTTCGGTCACCGCCTTGACCGAAGCCGCGCCATGGCGGCCCGTAAAGGCGTTGGCATTGCCGGAGTTGACCAGAAAGGCCGCGCCCGCATCGCTGACGGCACCGATCTTGTCCTCACAATCCAACACGGCGGAGGAGCGCGTCGTGGAGCGGGTGAAGCACCCGGCGACGGTTGTGCCGGGGCTGAGCGTGGCCAGCATTACGTCATCCCGGCCGCTGTATCGCACCCCGGCCTGAACGGTGGCGAAACGCACGCCGCCGATCCTCGGCAGCTTGGGAAAGGACGCCGGGGCAAGCGGGGACAGCGGAGGGGTCGAACCCATTGTCAGTTCTCCAGAAGCTCTAGGTTGCCGATGCTTTCAGGGTCGATTTCGTCGGTGTTGGCGCGTTCGATCTGCGCTTTCCCTGTCAGGGCCGCGACATGAGCGTCGAACGCTGCTTGCCGCAGGGTGTCTTCGATTTCAGGGCGCACGTCTTCGAGTGCCGGAACATCGTTGAGCCGCGTGTCGTTCAACTTGATGACATGCCAGCCGAACTGCGTCTCAACGGGCTGGGATACATCGCCGGGCTCAAGTTGGGCGACGACATCGAAGAAGGATTCGACCATGACGCCGGGGCCGAACCAGCCAAGGTCGCCGCCGTTGCTGGCCGAGGGGCCGGTGGAGTGCTCGCGCGCGAGCGAGGCGAAATCGGCGCCATCCTCAAGCTGGGCCACCAGATCGAGCGCGGCGTCCTCGGTTTCGACAAGGATATGCGCGGCCTTGTATTCGGTCTCGGGTTCGGCGTCGACATATTGATCCTGGTAGGCCGTCTGAATTTGGGCGTCGCTCAACTCGTCGCTCATCACGGTTTCGATCGCTTCGGAGGCGATGATGGCGCGGCGCTCGTTATCAAGCAGTAGCTGGCTGCGGCGCGACAGCTCGCCGTCGAAATTCTGCATCAACAGGGTCTGTTGGATCAGCTGGTCCAGGATGCCGTTGAACAGGGTCTCGGCAGGAAGCTGACCGTATTGCGCGGGCAGGCTGGCGCGCAGGGCGACCATGTGACCAAGCGTGATGTCGGTGCCGTTGACGGTGGCCACGACGGTTGCGGGATCGGGCGTGTCCTGAGCGGTGGCGGGTTGTCCGAGGGCTGTTGCGGCGACCAGTGCGAGAGCTGGGAAAAGGGTGTGACGAATGGCCATGCGGTCCTTCCTTTGCATTGCTGCTTTGGTTGCCGCGCGACTGCGCGACGTTGACACTCATTCGGCGGCCCCTTACATCGGCTCAGGACCAAGAAACCGCCATTCTGTGCCCGTTCTAGGGTGGTGCGGGAGGCGGGGCAAGCAATTGCCTGTCACGGATATGCACAAACACCGGAACGGATAGAATATGCTGGGTATCGGAACTGTCGCCAGAAAGATCTTCGGCACCCCCAATGACCGCAAGATCAAGGCGACCCGCCCGCTGGTCGAACAGATCAACGCGCTGGAACCCGAATTCGAGGCGCTGAGCGACGAGGGGCTGATCGAAAAGACCCAGGCGTTCAAGACGCGTTTGGAGGATGGCGAGGCGCTGGATGCGTTGCTGCCCGAAGCCTTCGCCAACTGCCGGGAGGCCGCAAAGAGGGCGCTTGGCCTGAGGGCGTTCGATGTGCAGCTGATGGGCGGAATTTTCCTGCATCAGGGCAATATCAGCGAGATGAAGACCGGCGAAGGCAAGACCCTGGTCGCCACCTTCCCCGCCTATCTGAACGCGCTGACGGGCGGAAACGTGCATATTGTCACGGTCAACGACTACCTGGCGCGTCGCGACGCCGATTGGATGAGCAAGGTTTACGGTGCATTGGGCCTGAGCACCGGGGTCGTCTACCCCCAGCAGCCCGAAGCAGAGAAGAAGGCCGCCTATGCCGCCGATGTGACTTATGCGACCAATAACGAGCTTGGTTTCGACTATCTGCGCGACAACATGAAATCCTCGCTCGAGGAAATGAGCCAGCGCGGGCATTTCTTTGCCATCGTTGACGAGGTGGACAGCATCCTGATCGACGAGGCGCGCACGCCGCTGATCATCTCGGGTCCGGCGCAGGACCGCAGCGAGCTTTACGTCACTATAGACAAGCTCATTCCCGAGCTGACCGAAGAGCATTACACGATCGACGAGAAGACCCGCAACGTCACCTTCACCGACGAGGGCAATGAATACCTTGAAGAGATCCTGCATGATCAGGGTTTGCTGGAAGAGGGGCAGTCGCTTTACGATCCGGAAAGCACGACCATTGTGCACCACGTCAACCAGGGTTTGCGTGCGCACAAGCTGTTCCAGAAGGACAAGGATTATATCGTCCGTGACGGCGAGGTGATGCTGATCGACGAGTTCACCGGCCGGATGATGCAGGGGCGGCGCCTGTCGGACGGCTTGCACCAGGCTATCGAAGCCAAGGAGGGCTGCAACATCCAGCCCGAGAACGTGACGTTGGCCAGTGTCACCTTCCAGAACTATTTCCGCCTTTATGACAAGCTGGCAGGCATGACGGGCACCGCCGCCACCGAGGCCGAGGAATTCGCCGAAATTTACGGGCTGGGTGTTGTCGAGGTGCCGACCAACAAGCCGATCGCGCGACTGGACGAGGACGATGCCGTCTATCGCACCGCGAAGGAGAAGTTCGACGCGATCGTCGAGACGATCCAGGAGGCGCATGAGAAAGGCCAGCCGATCCTTGTGGGCACCACCTCGATCGAGAAATCCGAGATGCTTAGCGCGCTGCTGACGCAGGCCGGGGTCAAGCACAACGTTCTGAACGCCCGCCAGCACGAGAAAGAGGCGCAGATCGTGGCCGATGCGGGCAAGCTGGGGGCGGTCACCATTGCCACCAACATGGCCGGGCGCGGCACCGACATCAAGCTGGGCGGCAATCTCGATTTCACGATCATGGAGGCTTTGGACGCCAGCCCCGATGCCGACCCCGAGGAGATTCGCAAGCGGATCGAGGCCGAGCATGCCGAGGGCGAACAGGCGGTCAAGGATGCCGGCGGGCTGTTCGTTCTGGCCACCGAGCGCCACGAGAGCCGCCGCATCGACAACCAGCTTCGCGGCCGTTCGGGCCGTCAGGGGGACCCGGGCCGGTCGGCCTTTTTCCTCAGCCTTGAAGACGATCTGATGCGGATTTTCGGCTCGGAGCGTCTGGAAAAGGTGCTGGCGAGCCTTGGCATGAAAGAGGGCGAGGCGATCATTCACCCTTGGGTCAACAAGTCGCTGGAGCGCGCGCAGGCCAAGGTCGAGGGTCGCAACTTCGACATCCGCAAGCAGCTCTTGAAGTTCGACGACGTGATGAACGAACAGCGCAAGGTGATCTTCAAGCAGCGACTTGATATCATGAAGGCTGCCGATCTCTCCGAGATCGTGCAGGACATGCGCAACGAGGTGATCGACGATCTGGTCGATACCTACATGCCGCCCAAGACCTATGCCGACCAATGGGATACCCAAGGCCTGCATGATGCGGTGGTCGAGCAATTGAACCTGGATCAGCCGATCGCCGAATGGGCCGATGAAGAGGGCGTCGATGACGAAGACATCGTCGAACGTCTGGAAAAGGCCGCCGACGAGATGATGGCGCAGAAGGCCGCGGCCTTTGGCCCTGAGAACATGCGCTCGATCGAAAAGCAGATCCTGCTTCAAACCATCGACGCCAAGTGGCGCGAACATCTTCTGACGCTGGAGCATCTTCGCAGCGTCGTGGGTTTCCGTGGCTATGCACAGCGCGATCCGCTCAATGAATACAAGAACGAGTCCTTCCAGCTCTTTGAAACCATGCTGGACAGCCTGCGCCAGGACGTGACCCAGAAGCTCTCGCAGATCCGCCCCATGACCGAAGAAGAGCAGCAGGCCATGATGCAAGAGATCACCCAACAGCGCGAGGCGATGGAAGCGGCGGCCAAGACGCAAGGGCCGGACGACTCGTCCCTGGGGCCTGTCGAAGGGGCAGCCGTGCCCGGCTTTGACGAAAACGACCCCTCTACCTGGGGTAATCCGGGCCGAAATCAGCCTTGCCCCTGCGGTTCGGGCAAGAAGTTCAAGCATTGTCACGGTCGCCTCGCCTGACAACGCGCACCGGATCAGGCTCTGATACAGGGTATTTGGACCCCGAGAGACGGCCCTCCCTTGTCCAATTGACAACGTCAGCGCGCCATAGAGACGCCGCTTTTCCTGATTAGGCTATCGTCGTTCTGGCGTGAAATCAGGAGGTGGGACCATGTCCAAGGCAAGGCGTATCGCAATGGCAGGCGGCACCTTCATGTGCGCGCTTGGAGCCGGTTTCCTGGTGCAGAGCATGGCGGGAACCCCCGATCATGTCGCAGCGTCACCCGGTGAGGTTTCGGCATCGACGAGCGGTGAAGACGCGCCGCTTCCCGTGACCAATGTCGTCTCGACCTCGGCGCCCATCCCGCCGCAATTCGCCCCGCAACCGGAGCCTTTGCCGCGTGCACCAGTCGCGCGCGCCGAGATTGTTCCGGCGGCGTTCGATGAGCGACCCGCCACGGCGCTGCCGGGAGAAGAGCCCGCACCGACATTCTCATGCGAGATGTTGCTTGAGGCCAAACCCGTTGCCGCAGCCATGGTGGAGCTGACCTTGAATGCGCCCTGCATGGCGAATGAACGCTTTACGCTTCACCATCATGGGATGATGTTCTCCCAAGTCACCGATCAGGACGGCCAGCAACATCTGGTTGTTCCGGCGCTGACGCAAAGCGCGGTCTACATGGTCTCTTTCGCGAATGGCGAAGGCGCGGTTGCGTCAGCCGAGGTGACGTCAATGGATTACTATGATCGCGTCGTCGTACAATGGCAGGGGCAGAGCGGCTTGCAGATTCACGCGCTGGAATATGGTGCCGGATATGGCGAGGAAGGGCATGTCTGGGCCGAGGCCCCGCGTGACATGGCCGCCGCCGCCCAAGGCAAGGGCGGCTTCGTGACCCGCCATGGTCTGAGCGGCATGGACAACGCGCGAATTGCCGAGGTTTATACATTTCCGGTCGGGCTGACCGAGCGAGAGGGCGATGTCGTGCTGAGCGTCGAAGCCGAGGTGACCCAGCAGAATTGCGGCGGCGATATCGAGGGGCAGACCATCGAGATTTCAGCCGGTGGAACGCCGCTGGTCAAGGATCTTGTGCTTGCCGTGCCGAATTGCGACGCTACGGGCGATTTTCTGGTGTTGAAAAACCTCCTCAATGACCTGAAGATCGCGCGGAAGTAATCCGCAGCAATCGGGGGGCGACTGATGCCATTTGTGCGTGCGGCGATCATCGCCGCACTATGTTTTTTTGCCGGGGCCCTGCCCGTCGTCGCGCAGGACGTTACCCTGACCTCGCGCGACGGCGATGTCGAGATTTCGGGAAACCTTCTTGGGTATGACGGCGAGTTCTACCGTGTTGACACCATTTATGGAGAGTTGACGGTGGACGGGTCGGGCGTGCTGTGTGAAGGGCCCGGATGCCCGAACCTTGAGAATTACGTCGCACGTGTGACGCTGTCGGGCGCACCGGTGCTCGGTCGCGTGTTGATGCCCGCGCTGCTGGAAGCCTTTGCCATCCGCCACGACTATGATCTTGAACGAAGCGATCTGGACGAACGCCAGATCCGGTTTTCGCTGACCGATCCCGAGTCGGGCGCGTTGCTTGGAGAGTTCACGCTCAAGCTCTCGAATACCGATGAGGGTTTTGCTGACCTGCTGGCCAACGAGGCGGATATGGTCATGTCCCTGCGCGAAGTACGCCGGTCAGAGCGCACGCATGCGCGCGCGGCGGGCATGGGCGATCTGGCGGAAAGCGGACGCAGCCGGATCGTGGCTTTGGATGCGCTGGTGCCGGTGGTCGCCGCCAGCAACCCGGTGCAGGGGATTACCACACCGCAACTGGCGCAGGTCTTGTCCGGCGAGATTGCCAACTGGTCCGAACTGGGCGGGCCGGATGCGCCGATCACGGTGCATGTGGTCAGTGACAGGTCGGGGCTGGGGCAGGCGACGGTGGATCGGTTGCTGAGCCCGGCGGGGGCGACTTTGATCGATCAGGCAAAGCGGCATGAGGACGGCTTGGCGTTGGTCGCGGCCCTTGAAGGCGATCCGTTCGGCCTGGGCGTGACCAGTCGCTCGGAGACGGGCAACACATGGGAACTGGCGCTGGAGGGCACCTGCGGGTTTTCCCTCAGGGCGACGCGCCGCGCCGTCAAGACCGAGGATTATCCGCTGACGGCGCCGCTGTTCCTATATCTGCCTGCGCGCCGTTTTCCACGGCTGGTGCGCGATTTCCTGACCTATCTGCGCGATCCGTCGGCGCAGCTGGTGGTGCGCCGGGCCGGGTTCGTGGACCAGGCCCCCGAGGAGATCGTGATCAACGCACAAGGGGACCGGTTTGCGAATGCCATAGCGCAGGCGGGCAATGAGGTGGACCTGGATGAGCTTCAGCGCATGGTGCGGCTGTTATCGCCGCTCAAGCGGCTGACGACGACCTTTCGATTCGAGGCCGGATCTGTCCGTCTGGATGCGCAGTCGCGCTCGAATGTGCAGCAATTGGCGCGCTCGATGGAGATCGGGATCTATGATGCCAGACGGATTGTTTTCGTTGGGTTCAGCGATGGTGAAGGGCCTGCCGAGAGCAACCGCAAGATCGCCATGCGCCGGGCCGAGGCGGTGCGCAGGGCGGTGAGTGATGCCGCCGAGACGGCAAACCTTTCGCGTATCGCGATCGAGACAGAGGCCTTTGGCGAAGCCATGCCGATGGCGTGTGATGACAGTGAGTGGGGCCGACAGGTCAACCGGCGTGTGGAGGTCTGGGTGCGCTAGAGATAGCCGGCTGAGCGAAAGCTGAGTTCGCAGGATTTGCCGATGATGATGTGGTCGTGCAGCGTGATCCCGAGGGCATCTGCGGCGGCCTGAACACGGGTTGTCATGGCGATATCCGACTCGGATGGCGTGGGATCTCCCGAGGGGTGATTATGCACCAGAATCAAGGCACTGGCGTTCAGCTGAAGGGCGCGTTTCACGACCTCGCGGGGGTAGACGGGGACGTGATCGACGGTGCCGCTGGCCTGGGCTTCGTCGGCGATCAGGATGTTCTTGCGATCGAGGTAGAACACGCGGAACTGTTCGGTCTCGCGATGCGCCATCGTGGTGTGGCAATAGTCCAGCAAGGCATCCCAGGACGAGATCACCTGCCGCTGCATGACCCGCGCGCGTGACAGGCGGTGCGCCGCTGCCTCGACGATCTTGAGTTCGCAGATCACGGCCTCGCCGATGCCTGACACCTCTTGCAGCTGATGGGCCGGGGCCGAGAGGATGTGGTTGAAATCACCAAACTTATCAAGGAGTTCGCGCGCCAGAGGTTTGACGTCGCGGCGGGGAATGGCCCGGAACAGGACCAGTTCCAGCAACTCGTAATCAGGCATGGCGGCGGCGCCGCCGGTGAGGAAGCGTTCGCGCAGGCGTTGGCGGTGGTCGCGGATATAGGACGGCAGGCGCGCCGGGGCCGGGGCGGGGCCGGAGGGAGCATCGTCAGTGCCGAAAAGCGGCAGGGACATTTCCGAGAAGGCGTGCGGATCGGACATGCCGGGAGGGTGCCCGCACGGGGTTAGAAAAAGGTTAATGAAGGGCGAATTCCTGGATCGGTATCACGTCGGTATCGTGTCGGTATGACGTCGGTGCCGTATCGGCACGGCGCGCGTTAACGCTATGGCGCAAGGCAAAGGAAAAGGGGCGCGCTGATGGCACGCCCCTTTTCGGATGGGTCACGGTGACGACTGCGGCTACGACCTGCGCGCCGACGGTTCAGCCCTTCATGCCGTCCCAGAAACTTTTCACGGAGGAAAAGAAGCTTTTGCTTTCGGGATTGTTGTCCTCGGAGAGGGAATCAAATTCGCGCAAAAGCTCTTTCTGGCGGCTGGTGAGATTCACCGGTGTTTCCACAGCCAGTTCGATGAACATGTCGCCATGGCCGCCGCCGCGCAGTGAGGGCATGCCCTTGTTGCGCAGGCGCATCTGACGGCCTGATTGCGATCCGCCGGGGATCTTCACGCGCGAGCGGCCACCGTCGATGGTGGGCACCTCGATGTCGCCGCCAAGGGCGGCGTCGGTCATCGCAACCGGCACGCGGCAAAACAGGTTGTTATCCTCGCGCTCGAAGATGTCATGCTTGGCAACCTCTATGAAGATGTAGAGGTCGCCCGGAGGCCCGCCGCGCATTCCGGCCTCGCCTTCGCCGGCGAGGCGAATCCGGGTGCCGGTCTCGACACCTGCCGGGATGTTGACGTTGAGTGCGCGATCCTTTTCGACGCGGCCCTGACCATGGCAGGTCTTGCAGGGGTTCTTGATGATCTGGCCCAGCCCCGAACAGGTGGGGCAGGTGCGTTCGACCGTGAAGAAGCCCTGCTGCGCACGCACCTTGCCCATGCCCGAACAGGTGGGGCATGTTGTGGGCTCGGAGCCGCCTTCGGCGCCGGTTCCGCTGCAGGCGTCGCAGGCGACGGAGGTCGGCACGTTGATGGTTTTCTGAATGCCGGTATAGGCGTCTTCGAGGGTGACGCGCAGATTGTAGCGCAGATCCGAGCCGCGCGAGGCGCGCTGACGCCCGCCGCCCGCGCGCCCGCCGCCCATGAAGTCGCCGAACAGGTCGTCGAACACATCCGAAAAGGCCGAGGCGAAATCGCCCTGACCCTGGGCGCCGCCAAAGCCGCCGCCGGGACGCGGGCCGCCACCGCCGCCCATGCCGCCTTCGAATGCGGCGTGGCCGAACCTGTCATAGGCGGCTTTCTTTTCCGGGTCCTTCAGGACGTCATAGGCTTCGCCAGCTTCCTTGAACTGGGATTCGGCATCGGGGTTATCATTGTTGCGGTCGGGGTGAAGTTCCTTGGCCTTGGTGCGATAGGCCTTCTTGATTTCATCCGCCGACGCGCCCCGTGATATGCCGAGCACTTCGTAATAGTCGCGTTTGGCCATCGGGGATCTCCTTTTGCTGGAACACGCAGGGCCGGCCCAATGATCGGACCGGCCCTGTTGGTCCCGTCAGGCGCCTTACGAGCGCTTGTCGTCGTCAAGGTCCTCGAAGTCGGCGTCGACGATGTCATCGTCGCCCGAACCGCCCTGATCTGCGGCACTGGGTTCACCATCGCCTTCTTCGGTCTGGGCCTTGTAGATCGCCTCGCCCAGTTTCATCGCGGCCTCGGTGACGTTCTGGATGCCCGCCTTGACCTTTTCGGCGGTCACGTCGTCCTTCTCGAGGTCGTCCTTGAGGGCGGCGACGGCCAGTTCGATCGCCTCCACCGTGGTCGGATCGACCTTGTCGGCGTGCTCTTCCAGAGACTTCTCGGTCGAATGAATCAGGCTTTCGGCCTGGTTCTTGGATTCGATCAGCTCGCGGCGCGCCTTGTCGGATTCGGCGTTTTCCTCGGCTTCCTTGACCATCTTCTCGATGTCGTCCTCGGTGAGGCCGCCCGACGCCTGGATCGTGATCTTCTGTTCCTTGTTGGTGCCCTTGTCCTTGGCGGAAACAGAGACGATGCCGTTGGCGTCGATGTCGAATGTCACCTCGATCTGGGGCATGCCGCGCGGTGCGGGCGGAATGTTTTCGAGGTTGAATTGACCGAGCATCTTGTTGTCGGCCGCCATTTCACGTTCGCCCTGGAAGACACGGATCGTCACGGCGCTCTGGTTGTCCTCGGCGGTCGAGAAGATCTGCGACTTGTTGGTCGGGATCGTGGTGTTGCGGTCGATCAGGCGGGTGAAGACACCGCCAAGCGTCTCGATGCCAAGGGACAGCGGCGTCACGTCGAGCAGCACCACGTCCTTGACGTCGCCTTGCAGCACGCCGGCCTGAATGGCGGCGCCCATTGCGACGACCTCGTCGGGGTTCACGCCCTTGTGGGGTTCCTTGCCGAAGAACTTGGTCACTTCCTCGACGACCTTGGGCATGCGGGTCATGCCGCCGACCAGGACGATCTCGTCCACCTCGTCAGCCGAGATGCCCGCGTCCTTGAGGGCCGCGGCGCAGGGCTTCATCGAGGCTTTGATCAGGTCGCCCACCAGGCTTTCCAGCTTGGCGCGGGTCAGTTTCATGACCATGTGCAGCGGCTGACCGTCCGAGCCCATCGAGATGAACGGCTGGTTGATCTCGGTCTGCGAGCTGCTGGACAGTTCGATCTTGGCTTTCTCGGCGGCCTCTTTCAGGCGCTGGAGAGCCATCTTGTCCTTGGTCAGGTCGACGCCGTGCTCTTTTTTGAACTCGTCGGCGAGGTAGTTGACGATCCGCATGTCGAAATCTTCACCACCAAGGAAGGTGTCGCCGTTGGTGGCCTTCACCTCGAACAGGCCGTCGTCGATCTCGAGGATGGTCACGTCGAAGGTGCCGCCGCCAAGGTCATAGACTGCGATGGTCTGCGTTTCCTTCTTGTCGAGACCATAGGCCAGCGCGGCGGCTGTCGGCTCGTTGATGATGCGCAGCACTTCGAGGCCGGCGATCTTGCCGGCGTCCTTGGTCGCCTGACGCTGGGCGTCGTTGAAATAGGCCGGGACGGTGATGACCGCCTGGGTCACTTCCTCGCCCAGATAGCTTTCGGCGGTTTCCTTCATCTTGCCGAGGATGAAGGCGGAAATCTGCGAGGGGCTGTATTTTTCGCCGCGGGCCTCGACCCAGGCGTCGCCGTTGCCGCCGTCGATGACGTTGAACGGCATGTTCTTCTTGTCCTTGGCCAGATCGCTGTCGTCGACGCGGCGACCGATCAGGCGCTTGACGCCGAAGATGGTGTTTTCGGGGTTGGTCACGGCCTGGCGCTTGGCGGGCTGGCCGACAAGGCGCTCGCCTTCGGCAAAGGCCACGATCGAGGGCGTCGTGCGGGCGCCTTCGGAGTTTTCGATCACGCGAGACTGGCTGCCGTCCATGATGGCGACGCAGCTGTTGGTGGTTCCGAGGTCAATACCAATGACTTTGGACATGTTGTTCGATCCCTTCTCTATTAAGGCGATGTTCCGGACGCCCGACCCGTTCTGGCACCGGGCCTCCGATCTTGGAGCGGGCCACGGCAGGCCGTGGGTCCGCGCTTTGCGGGTATATAGGCAGGCGGAACTGGCCCTGCAAGCGGCCCGGAGGGGTGGAATCCGGGATTCTGTGCTTAATTCAAGGGAAGAGCTGTCCGAGAGGGGTGCAACATGACCGAACCGACGCTGATCGTGCGGGGGGTGAAGATCTACAAGGGCGCGCTGGATGGGGCGACGCAGGAAGCGCTGGTCACGGCCCTGCGCGAGGTGGTGCGCCGCGCGCCGCTGTTCTCGCCGATGACGCCCTATGGCAAGGCGATGACGGTCCGGATGACATCGGCGGGGCGCTATGGGTGGTATGCAGACCGAAAGGGATACCGCTATGAGCCGCGCCACCCGGACGGACAGGACTGGCCGCCGATCCCCGAGGAGGTGCTGAAGGTCTGGCGCGATCTGGTGAGCGATGCGCGGCTGCCGGATTGCTGTCTTGTGAATGTCTATCGCGACGCGGCCAGGATGGGGATGCATCAGGACCGCGATGAGGCAGATTTCGGCTGGCCGGTGTTGTCGGTGTCGCTGGGAGATTCGGCGCTGTTCCGGATCGGCAACACCACGAGGGGCGGCAAGACCGAATCGCTGTGGCTGGAGTCGGGCGATGTGGTGGTGATGGGGGGCGATGCGCGTCTGGTCTATCACGGTATCGATCGGATCAGGCCGGGTTCCTCCACGCTGCTGGAGGGCGGGGGGCGGATCAACCTGACGCTCAGGGTCGTGGATTGAGCGCGCTCAACGCCGGGATTCCCAGCTTTTGGAGGCATATTGGCGCGTGTAGAACTCGCCCATCATGCCGAGAAGAAGAAGCACCACCGCGATGGTGAGGGGGTATTCCACCGATGAGTTGCGCGGGAAATAGTTGATGAAGGTGAAGCCGCGACATTGGTCGATGGCGTGAAAGAGCGGGTTCCAGTCGAACATCGAGAGCATGAAGGGTGGCAGCGAATTGGCGACGAACATCTTGCCCGAGGCGATCATGTTGGCGCGCTGATAAATGGTGGTGAAGATCGCGACGAAACCCGGCGCCCAGGGCTTGATCGCCAGAAGTACAAGCCCGATCGAAACACCCGTGAACCAGGCAAGGAGCAGCATCGCGAAGGCCCCGACCGGTTCCGCGATTTCGAATGGGGTGAAGCCGACGTGATAGACGAACAGGATCACGAACATCGACAGCACCTGAATATAAAGCGAACCGAGCGCCGCCGCCGTCACCGATATGATGGTGTTCATCGGCGCGTGCTGCATCATCGGCGAGGACGGCCCCTCGGCGCCGACGACGGCGCCAAGCGCCTTGATGTGGGTCAGGAACAGGAAGATCCCGGTCATCATGTAAAGCAGGAAGTCGCCGCGTATGCGGGCGCTTTTGATTCCGAGGACCCAGAACATGACGTAGAAGGCGAGAACGAAAATGACGGCCGTCATGATGTTGTTGAACAGCGCCATGAACGCATTGCCATGCGACTTGCGCACAGACCGCACCGTCGCATGATATACAAGCTCCGCAATCGATAAGGCCGATTGCAGGCCGCTTCTGGACGTGACCTTGTGAAACATCTGACCGCCGCTGACCGCCTGTTGATTTCTTGCACGGATTTCTTGCTGTCCCGTTAGCGGCGTATCATAAGGGGCGCAAAGCGTTGGATCAACCTGCGGTGAACATGCCGCAGATTATGTAAGCAGGAGTACCACATTGGATTACGAGAGACTTGTCGAAGTGATGCGGGAACTGGCTTTGATGGCGGGCGACCGGATCATGGACATCTACAACGCCGACGATTTCGACGTGAAGGTGAAATCCGATGACAGCCCCGTCACCGAGGCTGACGAGGCCGCGGATGCGCTGATCTCGGCGGGGCTGCGCGCGGCCTTTCCGGATGTGCCGCTGGTGACCGAAGAGCAGGCGGAGTCGCATGGGCAGAGCGTCGACTCGTTCCTGATCGTCGACCCGCTGGATGGCACCAAGGAGTTCATCAACCGGCGCGGCGACTTCACCGTCAACATCGCCTATGTGGAAAACGGCGTGCCGGTGCGCGGCGTGGTCTATGCGCCTGCCCGCGAGCGCATGTTCTTCACGCAGTCCGATGGATCGACGGTCGAGGAAGAAGGACCGTTCGACAAGGACACCGTCGGCACGCTGCGCGCGATCCGGGTCTCGAAGCCCGATAACGCGGCGCTGATGGTCGTGGCCAGCAAATCGCACCGCGATCAGGCCACGGATGATTATATCGCAAAATATGGCATCAAGGACATGACCAGCGCAGGCTCGTCGCTCAAGTTCTGCTTGGTCGCGACAGGCGAGGCGGATCTTTATCCGCGCCTCGGACGCACGATGGAATGGGATACTGCCGCCGGGCAGGCCGTGCTGCATGGTGCTGGCGGGCAGGTGGTGCGTTTCGACGATCACACGCCGCTGCGTTATGGCAAGGACGGTTTCGCAAACCCGTTCTTCATCGCCTATGCGCCGGGCGTTGATCTGAAGGGCGGGTGATGACGGTTCTGATCGTCATCCCGGCGCGCTACGCGTCGAGCCGTTATCCAGGCAAGCCGCTGGTCGGACTGACCGGAGCCACCGGAATCAGCAAGAGCCTGATCCAGAGAAGCTGGGAGGCGGCGGGGCAGGTTTCGGGCGATGTCCGGGTCGTGGTGGCGACGGATGACGACCGTATCCGGCAGGCCGCCGAAAGTTTCGGCGCAGATGTGGTGATGACATCCGAGGCCTGCCGCAACGGCACCGAGCGCTGCGCCGAGGCCCATGCGGCGCTTGGCGGTGGACACGAGATCGTCGTGAACCTTCAGGGCGATGCGCCGCTGACGCCGCATTGGTTCGTCGAGGCGCTGATCGGGCAACTGGCCGAAGACCCTGACGCCAGCATGGCGACCCCGGTTCTGCGCTGTGATGGACGGGCGCTCAACGGGTTCCTGGAGGATCGCCGCGCAGGACGGGTGGGCGGAACGACCGCGGTGTTCGATTCCCGGCGGCATGCGCTTTATTTTTCCAAGGAGGTGATCCCCTTCACCTCGGCGTCTTATGGCGAGGACGATCCGACGCCGGTGTTTCATCATGTGGGGGTCTACGCCTATCGGGCGCCGGCACTGGCGGCCTATCCGGGCTGGCCGGAAGGCGAGCTGGAGCGGCTTGAGGGGCTTGAGCAGCTCCGGTTCCTTGAAAATGGCCATGCGGTGCGCTGTGTCGAGGTCGAATCGCGCGGCAGACAGTTCTGGGAGTTGAATAATCCCGAAGATGTCTTGCGGATCGAGACCATGATGGGTCAAATGGGAGAGGCATGAAGGTTTGTGGGGTCGATGTTGCGATTGTCGCAGCGAGGCCCAGAAATTTCCATATTTGAGCATTAATCGATGCAACAAGTTCTTGAGTGGCCTATACATCGGCCACGTTAGGTAATTGGTCAGGAGCAGGCATGAAAAAGAAAGTAACCAAAGCGATTTTTCCGGTTGCCGGGCTTGGGACGCGATTCCTGCCGGCAACGAAGTCGGTCCCCAAGGAGATCATGACCTTGGTGGATCGCCCGTTGGTCCAGTATGCGATCGACGAGGCACGCGAGGCCGGGATCAAGGATTTCCTCTTTGTCACGTCGCGCGGAAAAGGCGCGCTCGAGGATTATTTCGACCTTGCGCCGCAGCTTGAACAGGAGCTGCGCAAGAAGGGCAAGGATGATCTTTTGCAACTGCTGAAAAGCACCAACATGGACAGCGGCCAGATCGCCTATGTCCGCCAGCACAAGCCGCTGGGGCTGGGTCATGCCGTGTGGTGCGCGCGTCACCTGATCGCGAACGAGCCCTTTGCCGTGATCCTGCCCGATGACGTGATCGCAGCCGAAAAGCCGTGCCTGTCTCAGATGGTCGAGGCGTTCGAGGAAACCCAGGGCAACATCGTCGCGGCGATGGAAGTGCCTGACGAGCAGGCCTCGTCTTACGGTGTTCTGGACATCAAGGAAGACATGGGGCGCATCGTGTCGACCAAGGGTATGGTCGAGAAACCCAAGCCGGGCGAGGCGCCGTCGAACCTGGCGGTGATCGGGCGCTATATCCTGACGCCGACAGTTCTGAAGATGCTCAACAAAAAGCGGACCGGCGCCGGGGGCGAGATCCAGCTGACTGATGCGATCGCCGACGCAAGGGACAGCGGTGAAGAGGTGTATGGGTTCCGTTTCGACGGTCAGCGCTTTGACTGCGGTTCGAAATCGGGCTTCCTGCAGGCGACCGTCGCTTTCGCGCTGGCGCGGGAGGATCTGCGCGACGATCTGCGGGCTTTTCTCAGCGATATCATGTATTCCGAGAAGGCAGCGCAGTAATTTCGCGGAGGGTCGGGTTTGACCAACATCCTTGTCACGGGGGGTGCCGGGTATATCGGCTCCCATGCCTGCAAGGCGTTACGGGCCGCCGGTTACACGCCGGTGACGTATGACAATCTCAGCACCGGCTGGGAGGATGCGGTAAAGTTCGGCCCGTTCGAGAAGGGCGACCTGAACGACCGTGAGCGGCTTGACCAGATCTTCGCGGCCTACCAGCCCACGGCCATTCTGCATTTCGCCGCCCTCAGCCAGGTCGGCGAAAGCATGCGTGAGCCCGGGCTGTACTGGCATAACAATGTCGCGGGGTCGCTGACGCTGTTTCAGGCGGCGGTGCAGGCGGGGTGCCTGGACGTGGTGTTCTCATCAACCTGCGCGACCTATGGCGATCAGGACAATGTGGTGCTGGATGAAGCCAGCCCGCGCCACCCGATCAATGCCTATGGTTCCAGCAAACGCGCGGTCGAGGACATCCTGCGCGATTTCGAGGCGGCCTATGGGCTGCGAAATGTCATCTTTCGCTATTTCAACGTGGCGGGCGCCGATCCCGAGGCCGAGGTGGGTGAATTCCACCAACCCGAGACGCATCTTGTGCCGCTGATCCTTGATGCGGTTGACGGCAAGCGCGATGCGCTGACCATTTTCGGCACCGATTATGACACTCCGGACGGCACCTGTATCCGCGATTACGTGCATGTGATGGATCTGGTGGATGCGCATGTTCAGGGTCTGAAATGGCTCGAGGAGAACAAGGAAAGCCGCGCGTTCAACCTTGGAACGGGCAGCGGGTTTTCGGTGCGCGAAGTCATCGACCGCGCCGCCGCGATCACTGGGCGCGAGGTGCCGGTCGTCGAGGGGCTGCGCCGGCCGGGCGACTGCACCAAGCTGGTTTCAGGATCGACGCGCGCGGTTTGCGAGTTGGGCTGGGCCCCAGGACGGTCGACGCTGGATCAGATGATCGGCGATGCCTGGCGGTGGCATCAAACTGGACATTACGCCGGATAAAGCCGAGTCTCCGGGCGGTTGGTACAGGTCAGGCAGAGCGGTATGGAGTTGCTCAGGGAAGCGGGTATTGCCTATCGGCTGCGATGGAAGCGGCGGCGGCTGCTGTATCGTGCGCTGCGCAAGCGCCGCCAGTTGACGGCAGTTGCCGACCGCACCGCGGATATTGCCCATGACGCGATTCTGGCAGCGGCGACAGTGCGCAACGAGATGGTGCGCCTGCCGCATTTCCTGACGCATCACCGGCAACTGGGGGTCGATCACTTCCTGATCGTCGATAACGGCAGCGATGACGGCACGCGCGACTATCTGGCCGCGCAGTCCGACGTTTCGCTTTGGTCGACGGCGCATAGTTACAAGCTGTCGCGCTTTGGCATGGACTGGCTGACCTGGCTTCAGATCCGCCACGCCCATGGCCACTGGTGCCTGACGCTGGATGCCGACGAGACCTTTATCTACCCGCATCACGACACCCGCTCGCTGCGTGCGCTGACCGGTTGGCTTGAGGCCAACGATCGGCAATCCTTTGGCGCGTTGATGCTGGACATGTATCCCAAGGGGCCGCTCAAGGCGCAGACCTATCGGCCTGGGGACGATCCGTTCCGGCAGCTTTGCTGGTTCGATGGCGGCAATTACGTGATGCAGAAGAAGCCGGACCTTCAGAACCTCTGGGTGCAGGGCGGGGTGCGTGCGAGGTATTTCTTTGCCGATCGCCCGCGCCAGGCCCCGACGATGGGCAAAACGCCTTTGGTCAAGTGGAACCGGCGCTTCGCCTATGTCAGCTCGACCCATTCGCTGCTGCCGCGGCGGTTGAACAGGGTCTATTGCGAGAAGGGCGGCGAGATGCTGTCAGGCGTTTTGCTGCACAGCAAGTTCCTTGATGTCGTCGTCGAGAAATCTGCCGAGGAAAAGGAACGGCGCGAGCATTTCGCCAATAGCGAGCTTTATGAGACCTACTATGACGGTCTGATCGCAAACCCGGACCTTTGGTGCGAGGGGTCGACCCGCTTTATCAGCTGGCGCCAGCTCGAGGCGATGGGGCTGATGTCGAGAGGGGGATGGGTTTAGGATTGACCGCAGGCATGAAGCAGGGAAGAACGATACAGGTTTATTTTTGGGTCTGGAAAAATAGTATGTTAAGCCACCACCGGCAAAGCTGTGCCAGAAACAGAAAAAAACAGCGGCGAGGCAAGGTTTGAGCTTTTTGCAGTCATATCGCATGCGTCTCAAGCGCAAACGGGCGAAGATCCGTGCCTGGCGCAAGCATTTTTCGCTGACTCCGATCGAAAACCGCACCGGGAACATCCGCGCGGGAGATATCCTGTTGTTCTCGACCTTTCGCGACGAACATGTGCGCCTGCCCTATTTCCTGAAATACTATCGTGATCTTGGTGTGTCGCATTTCCTGATGGTGGACAACGACAGCCAGGATGGCGGCCGGGAATACCTGGCCGATCAGCCGGATGTGTCGCTATGGACGACCAAGGCCAGTTACAAGGCTGCGCGCTTCGGTGTCGACTGGCTCAACTGGTTGCAGGCCAAATATGGCCATGGGCATTGGTCGCTGGTGGTCGATCCTGACGAATTCTTCGTCTATCCGTTCTGCGATACCCGCCCGATCCGCGCCCTGACCGATTGGCTGGACGTGTCTCAGCTTCGCTCGTTCGGGGCGATGTTGCTGGATATGTATCCCAAGGGGCGGATGGATGCGGTGCCCTATCGGGTGGGTCAGAACCCGATGGAGATCGCATCCTGGTTCGATCCCGGCAACTACCTGATCCAGAAGAACCCGGCCTTCGGCAACCTCTGGATTCAGGGGGGGCCGCGGGCACGGGTGTTCTTTCCAGAGACGCCGGCCAAGGCGCCGGCGCTCAACAAGATACCGCTGGTGAAATGGGACCGGCGCTATGCCTACCTGAGTTCAACCCACATGCTGTTGCCGCGCGGATTGAACCAGACCTATGATACGCTTGGCGGCGAGAAGGCGAGCGGCGTCCTGCTGCACGCCAAGTTTCTCGATACGTTCGCGGCCAAGGCCGAGGAGGAACTGGAGCGCAAACAGCACTATGCGGCCAGTATCGAATACAAGGCATATTACGACAACCTTAAGGATAACCCAGACCTTTGGTGCAAATGGTCGGAAAAGTATATAAACTGGCGGCAACTGGAAATTCTCGGACTGATGTCCAAGGGGAACTGGGCTTAAAAAGGGCGACGGGCAGTGAGTGTCGGTATCATCATGTTGGTTCATACGGCGTTTGACCGTGCCGAGCAGGTCGCGCGCCACTGGGCGGCGGCCGGTTGCCCGCTTGTGATCCATGCCGACAAATCCGTCCCGGCCAAGACCTATAAAGCATTCGTCAACGCGCTTTCCGATCTGCCCGATGTCCGTTTCTGCAAGCGGCATCGTTGTGAATGGGGAACATGGGGTCTGGTGGCGGCGACCCAAAGCGCGGGCCAGCTTATGCTGGATGAGTTCGAGGACGTGCGGCATGTCTATCTGGCGTCGGGCTCGTGCCTCCCGCTGAGACCGGTGCAGGAGCTGATCGACTACCTGGCCGAACGACCGCAGACTGATTTCATCGAATCCGCCACCACCGCCGATGTGCCCTGGACGATGGGGGGCCTTGACCATGAACGGTTCACGCTGCGCTTCCCGTTCTCGTGGCGCAAGCACCGCTTCCTGTTCGACAAATACGTGTCGCTGCAACGCCGCCTTGGCTTCAGGCGGCGCATCCCCAACGGGCTTGTGCCCCATATGGGCAGCCAATGGTGGTGTCTGACGCGCCAGACCCTGTCGGCGATCCTGTCGGACCCCGACCGGCAGGTCTATGACGCCTATTTTCAGCGCGTTTGGATCCCCGACGAAAGCTATTTCCAGACGCTTTCGCGGCAGTATTCCCTACAGATCGAAAGCCGTTCGCTGACGCTTTCGAAGTTCGACTACCAGGGTAAGCCGCATATCTTCTATGACGATCACCTTCAGCTTCTGCGCCGCTCCGACTGTTTCGTTGCCCGCAAGATATGGCCCTTTGCGAACCGGCTATACGATGCCTTCATGAGCGACAACGCCGGCGCAATGAAGCGCACGGAGCCCAATCCCGGCAAGATCGACCGCATCTTTTCCAAGGCGGTGGAGCGGCGAACGCGGGGGCGCCCCGGCCTTTACATGCAAAGCCGCTTTCCGGTTGAAGGGCGTGAAAACGGGGTCACTTGTGCGCAATATTCGGTTTTCGAGGGATTTGGCGACCTGTTCGAGAATTTCGAACAATGGCTTGCGCGGATCACCGCAACGCGGGTGCATGGCCACCTGTTCGCTCCCGAGCGGGCCGAGTTTTCGGATGGGCAGACGGTGATGAACGGCGCGCTTTCGGACAGTGCGGCCTTGCGCGACTATAACAAGCGGGCGTTTCTGGCGAGCCTGATCTGGAACACGAGGGGCGAGCGGCAATGTTTCCAGATGGGGCCGCGCGACCATATCAAGGATATCGAGTGGGAAATCGCCAAGGACCCCAATGCGCAAATCTCGGTCATTTCGGGAAGCTGGGCGGTGCCGCTGTTCAAATCGAACAGGAATTTTGCCGACATCCGGCAGGAGGCCGCGCGCCTGCAGCAGATCGAAAGTAAGCATCTGGATGTGTTGCGCTCGCCTTGGGCCAAGGCGCGAATCCGGATCTGGACCATGGCTGAATTCATCGAGGCCCCGATGGAGCCATTGCAGACGATCATCGACGAGATCGGCCAGCAGAACCTGCGCGGCCTGGCGGAGGTGCCCAAGATGGCCGATCTGACCGGCTTTGGGCAGTTTCTGCAGAACCTCAAGAACCAGGGGATGCATCCGTATCTGATGGGCGATTTCCCCGTGCAGCACGGTTTGCATGAACCACAGCAGACCACACCCAAACCCTATCTGGTGCAATAACCCGGCATGAGCGGACCTTTCGACTATTTCGTGGTGTTCGCGGAGATGCGCACCGGATCGAACTTTCTCGAGACCAATTTGAACGCATTTGAAGCGCTGGAATGCCATGGCGAGGCGTTCAATCCGCATTTCATAGGCTATCCGAACAAGACCGAGATCCTGGGCGTCACCCAAGCGATGCGCGATGGCGATCCGGGGCGGCTGATCGAGGCGATCAAGAGCGGTTCCACCGGCTTGGGTGGGTTTCGGTTCTTTCATGATCATGACCGCCGGGTGCTGGATATGTGCCTTGACGATCCGCGCTGCGCCAAGATCATCCTGACCCGCAATCCGCTGGACAGCTACGTGTCATGGAAGATCGCGCAGGCGACCGGGCAGTGGAAACTGACCAACGTCAAGCGTCGCAGGGACAGCAAGGTCAGTTTTGACGGGGCCGAGTTCGAAAAGCATGTCGCGCATCTGCAATCGTTCCAGGTGTTCCTGCTGAACCGGCTTCAGATGACCGGGCAGACGGCGTTTTACGTTGCTTATGAGGATCTTCAGAACCTGGCGGTGATCAACGGGTTGGTGCGGTTTCTTGGTTGTGATGAACGGCTCGAGGCGCTGGATTCCTCGCTTAAGAAGCAGAACCCGAGCCCGCTGAGCGAGAAGGTTGCGAATTACGACGAGATGGAGCGCGCGCTGTCGGGGCAAGACCCGTTCAACATGACGCGCATCCCGAATTTCGAGCCGCGCCGGGGTGCCGCAGTGCCCGGTTTCGTGACAGGCGCGCGGGCACCGCTGCTTTACATGCCGGTCAAATCCGGGCCAGAGGCCGAAGTGAGGGCCTGGCTTGCGGCGCTTGACGAGGTGCCAGAGGACAGCTTGCCGACGCATCTCAATCAGAAGGCCCTGCGGCAATGGAAGCGGCGCAATCCGACGCATCGCAGCTTTACGGTGTTGCGCCACCCGGCGGCGCGTGCGCATGACGCGTTCTGCAACAAGATCCTGGTCCGCGGGCCGGGCAGCTATGCCAGCATCCGCAAGACGCTGCGCAATTTCCACAAGCTGCCGATTCCCGGTGGCGACCTTGACGAGACCTATGACCGGCGCGCGCACCGGGCGGCGTTTGTGGCCTTTCTGGAGTTCCTGCGCGCCAATCTTGCGGGGCAGACGGCGATTCGGATCGACGCGCATTGGGCCTCGCAGGCGGCGGTGTTGCAGGGCATGGCGCAGTTCGCGGTGCCCGACATGGTGATCCGCGAGGATGAGATGGATACCGATCTGCCGCGTCTGGCGGGGCGGGTCGGTTATGGCGGTACACCGCGCGTGCAGCCCGCCGGGGGCGATCAGCCGTTTGCTCTTTCGGATATCTATGACGAGGAGATCGAGGCGCTGGTCAGCGATATCTACCAGCGCGATTACGTGATCTTCGGGTTCGGGCCATGGAAATAGGCCCGGCCGGGTGTCAGGCGGCTTGCGCCGCCTGAGCTTCGGTCACGATGGTGTAAAGCGTCATCGGATCGGAGTTCGCGCGCAGCTTGGCGCAGACCGAGGGGTCGCGCAGCGTGCGTGACACCAGCGCCAGTGCCTTGAGGTGTTCGACCCCGGCATCGCGGGGCGCGAACAGCGCAAAGACCAGATCGACAGGCTGCCGGTCCACTGCATTGAAATCGACCGGCTTTTCCAGCAGCACGAGCGCGCCGACCACCTGATCCAGCCCATCGAGCCGGGCATGCGGCAGGGCCACGCCATTGCCGACACCGGTCGGCCCGAGGCTTTCGCGTTCCTGAAGGGCTTCGACGGCTTCGGTCTGTTTCACATGATAGACCGAATCGGCAATGCCACCCAGTTCATGCAGCAGGCGCTTCTTGCTGGAAACAGCAGAGAACACGCGCACGGCCTCCGGCTTGAGGATCATATGGATATCCATTGGTTTCTCGACGCTCTGCCGGGTTCGACGCTGGCCGCGCCCGGCACCCCGTGGCTGTTAAGGGTCTATCCAGCCGATATTACCATCATCGCGATGGTAAACGACATTCAACCCATTGTTACCCTCATTGCGGAAGATGAGAACCGGCGCCCCTGCAAGCTCCATCTGCATGACCGCTTCGCCGACAGACAGAGACGGAATCTGCGTCTCCATTTCGGCGATGATCATCGGCTGAAGGCTTTCAGGTTCCGAATCTTCATCGTCTCGTTCCGAGGCGAGGATATATGAGGATGCGCCCGAAAGTTCAACCGGCTGTGAACGATCACGGTGATGATCTTTCAAACGACGCTTGTAGCGGCGCAGCTGCTTCTCGATCTTCTCGCAGCATTGGTCGAAAGCGGCATAGATTTCATGCGACCGCGCCTTGGCCTGGGTCGTCAACCCGGTCGAAAGATGCACTATGGTTTCGCAGACAAATTCACTGGCGCTTTTGGAAAAAATCACATGTGCGTCAGTCGGGCGTTCGGCATATTTCGACACGGCCACTCCGAGCTGCTCCTTGACATGTGTCTGCAGCGCTTCACCGACGTCGATCTGCTTACCACTGATTTGATAGCGCATCTTCACTCCTTCATTTGACGATCCGGTGGCGTTCATCAGGGGCGTTCGACCCTGATGGCGTTCATGTCCGGATAGGGGAAACCGACATTTCGACTGCTTGTCCTGACCCGGCCTCTGAAAGCAGGGCCCGATGCGGGATCAGCACGGAAGTCTGAGATGTCATGCTCCTATTTGAGGCGGTTTTACTGGCGTTTGTCAATGAAGATCGGCGCATCACTGGCCGGTCTGCGACAGCATGCCCACGCGTCAGGAGATGCGGAAATTATCGCCGAGATAGACCCGGCGGACATTCTCGTTGCGGACCACTTCATCGGGTGTGCCCGACATCAGAACCTGCCCGTCATGCAGGATATAGGCCCGATCGACGATCTCGAGCGTTTCGCGCACATTGTGGTCGGTGATCAGCACGCCGATGCCGCGTTTCTTCAGGTCGGCGACGAGATGACGGATATCCCCGACCGAGATCGGGTCTACCCCGGCAAAGGGTTCATCCAGCAGCAGGTAGCGGGGATGTGCGGCAAGGCAGCGCGCGATCTCGACCCGGCGGCGTTCGCCCCCGGAAAGAGCCAGCGCCGGGGCGCGGCGCAGATGCTCGATCGAGAATTCGGACAGCAGCTCTTCAAGTCGCTCGCGTCGCTTGTGCCGGTCGCTTTCCGAGATATCGAGAATTGCGAGGATGTTGTCCTCGACGGAGAGACCGCGAAAGATCGACATTTCCTGAGGAAGATAACCCACACCCATCTTGGCGCGGCGATACATCGGCAGGCTGGTCACGTCCTGGCCGTCGATCATCACCTTGCCGCCTTCGGGCTGGATCAGCCCGGCGATGGCGTAAAAGGTTGTCGTCTTGCCCGATCCGTTCGGCCCCAGAAGCGCGACCACCTCGCCCTGTTGCAGTGACAGCGACACGTCACGAATCACGACCCGGCGCTTATAGCTTTTGCGCAGATTGGTGACTTCGAGCCCCATGTTCTCATGTGCGACGTGAAGCGATGGTGCGGACATCGGTCAGTCCTGTGGCTGCAAGATGGTTTTGACGCGCCCGGTCATCTGGGCGGTGCCGTCCCGTGTGTCCACAATCATCTTGTCCGAGGTCAGCGTTTGCCTTGGCTGGACCAGAAGCACCGAGCCTTCCATTTCGATCATGCCTGTATCGACGAAATAGTCTGCCTTGTCTCCTTCGGCCGCGTCCTCGCCGCTGATGACAATGACGCCGCCGGTGGCTTCCAGCCGGTCGATGCCGCTTTCGTCTTCCTTGTAGACGACCAGAACACGCGGCGCGAACAGGCGCATCTCGCCCTGGCCGACGACCACGTTTCCGGTAAAGACTGCTGTGCCGTCATCCTGGTTCACATCGAGATTTTGGGAGGTCACCTCGACCGGGAGGTCGCTGTCCTGTTGGCTGTCGCCAAAAGCGACCTGCGCCCCCTGTGCAAGGCCTGCACCGGGCAAGGCCAACAAGAGCAGACAAAGAGCGGTCCACGAAAAACGGTTCAACAGTATCAATCCTCAGCGTTCTCGGGTTGGTATATCACCTTGACGCCATCTGTAAAAAACAAATGTGTGTCGCCGGTTTCCTCGTTGGGGGCAAGCAACATGCGCCCGGCATCGATGTCGCCGGGGGGGCCGTTCCCCGTGACCGGACCGGGGGTTTGCGCATAGAGTTTGTCGAACCGCGAATTGAGAATTTCGGTGTTCATGCGATAGCCGGTGCTGGTGGTGATCTGAACGTCACCGATCAGCTTGATGGTGAAATCGTCCTGGTGGACCTCTGCCTCGTCCGAGACGATGTCGATCAGCGATCCGGATGTCAGAGTGAGCCGGGAATCCACCACTTCGGCCAGAATTCTGCGCTGGTCCTTTGCATCGGGGCGCGCCACTTCGGCGTTCAGCTTTATCAGGTCGCCCTCGTCCGTGACGCCCGTGAAAGTGGCGTTGCTGGCGCCCTGTTTCTGGGCACGCTGTTCAAGGCCGACTTCGGCGACAGGTATCGGCTGGTTCGGGTCAACGGTTCGCGACAGCAGAAACAGTGTCGACAGCAACCCCAACGCAGCCAGCGGCAGGAGGATCTTCATCCAGGCCACGAGCTGGGAATGGAGGCTGTTATGTCTTGCCATGGCTCAATGTGCGAAGATGTCGATCTCGGGCCAGCCGGCAAGATCCAGTCTGGCGCGCGCGGGCAGGAAATCAAAGCACGCCTGTGCCATCTCGACGCGACCCTCACGCGCAAGCATCCGATCAAGTTCGTCGCGCAGCCGGTGTAGATACAGAACATCCGAGGCCGCGTAATCAAGCTGCGCATCGGTCAGTTCGGGCGCCCCCCAGTCCGACGATTGCTGCACCTTCGAGACATCGACGGACAGCAGCTCCTGAAGCAGGTTCTTGAGCCCGTGCCGGTCGGTATAGGTGCGCACGAGCTTGCTGGCGATCTTGGTGCAATAGACGGGTGCGGCCAGCGCGCCGAAGGCGTTATACATCGCCGCGATATCGAAGCGCCCGAAGTGAAAGAGCTTGAGAATGTCGGGGTTTTCAAGCATCGCGGCCAGATTTGGGGCCTCGGACTGGCCCTTGTCGATCTGGATCATGTGGGCATTGCCGTCGCCGCCCGACATCTGCACCACACAGAGCCTGTCGCGATGCGGGTTGAGGCCCATCGTCTCGCAGTCGATCGCGACCACGGGACCAAGGTCCAGATCCGCGGGAAGGTCGTTCTTGTGTAGGTAATTCGTCATGCTCATTCCCTTCGTGGAGGGAATGGTGCCCAGGAGAGGACTCGAACCTCCACGTCCGTACGGACACTAGCACCTGAAGCTAGCGCGTCTACCAATTCCGCCACCTGGGCAGGTGTCGTGAAGCCGCCATTTAGACCCGGTGCAGTGGCGTGTCAACGGCGATTTCACAGATTTGGGGCAATCGCCATATGTCCTTGTTCAAAACGGCACAGAGCATTAGGAAGGGGTGAATTCCAAGCGGGAGATCCACAGATGTCGAAACTCGTCACCATCTACGGCGGATCGGGGTTCGTCGGCCGCTATATCGCACGGCGCATGGCCAAGGCGGGCTGGCGGGTTCGCGTGGCGGTGCGCCGCCCGAACGAGGCGATGCACGTCAAACCTTATGGCACCGTCGGACAGGTGGAGCCGGTATTTTGCAACATTCGCGACGATAACAGCGTGCGTGCAGTCGCGCGCGGCGCGGATGCGGTCGTGAACTGCGTCGGCACGTTTGACCGCAAGGGCAAGAACAATTTCGACGCGGTCCAGAGCGAAGGCGCGGCGCGCATCGCCCGCATCGCCGCAGAAGAGGGCGTTGCGCGGCTTGTGCAGATTTCGGCGATCGGTGCAGACGCGGATTCCGACAGCATCTATGCGCAAACCAAGGCGCAGGGCGAGAAGGGGGTTCTCGATGCGTTTCCCGGCGCGGTGATCCTGCGACCCTCGGTGATCTTTGGTCCCGAAGACAATTTCTTCAACCGCTTCGCGGGGATGACGCGGTTCAGCCCGGTTCTTCCGGTCGTGGGTGCCGAGACGCGGTTCCAGCCCGTTTATGTGGATGACGTGGCGCAGGCCGCCGAGATGGGCGCCACCGGCGCTGCGCCCTCGGGTATCTATGAGCTTGGTGGCCCGGATGTGAACACCTTCCGCGAGCTGATGCAGCATATGCTGAAGGTGATCCGCCGCCGTCGGCTGATCATGAATATCCCCTTTGGTATCGCGGGCCTGATGGGCTGGAGCTTCGATTTGGTGCAGACGCTTTCCTTCGGATTGATTCCGCCGCAGATCACGCGCGATCAGGTGCGTAGCCTGCGGGTGGACAACGTGGTCTCGCAAGAGGCGCGCGGGTTTTCCGACCTTGGGATCAGGCCGATGGCCATGGAGGTCGTTCTGCCCGACTACCTGTGGCGGTTCCGCCCGGCGGGCCAGTATGAGGCGATCAAGGAATCCGCCAGCAGGCTGCGCCCTCAGCGGTAGGCAATGGCCAGCAGCAGGATCCCAAGAACGATCCTGTAGATCACGTATGGCGTGAAGCTGATCCTGTTGAGCAGGCGCATCATCACCGACAGCGCCAGAAGCGCAGCACCAAAGGCCATGGCCGCGGCGATCAGCCCTTCGCGCAGCAGGGCCGTGTTGGCGTTGGCGACGGACTCGGCCCCCAGAAGAGCCCCGCTGGCGATGATCGTGGGGATCGACATCAACATGGAGATGCGGGCGGCTTCCTTTCGGGTGTAGCCCAGGAAGCGCGCGCCCGTGATCGTGATGCCCGAGCGCGAGGTGCCGGGAATCAGTGCGATGGCCTGCCAGACGCCGATGACCATCGCGTCCTGGAGGTTCCAGTTTTCGGTCTTTTTCCGGCCGGGGCCTGCCTGATCGGCCCAGTAAAGGACGATGCCGAAGACCAGCATGGCCCATCCGATCACCTTGATCGAGCGCATCTCGGTATCCAGCCCGGTCAGGTGCAGGAGCAGGCCGAGGGCCACAACCGGAATCGAGGCAACCAGAAGCAGCATCGCAAGGCATGCGCCGGGCGTGTCCACACGCCCTATCAGCAAGCGGGGCAGTCCGATGATGGCCAGCCGGACATCACTCCAGAAGTAAAGCATGACGGCGCAAAGCGTTCCGACATGGACGGCAACGTCGATGACCTGCCCTTGATCCTCGAGCCCCGAGAGATTCGGCAAAAGGATCAGGTGCCCCGAGGAGGAAATCGGCAGAAATTCAGTCAGGCCCTGAATGATGGCGACAAGAAGCAATTGGAAAAGCGGCATCGGCGGCGCCCTGCTGATATCTTCGCGGCCAGCTATAAACCACTGAGATTCTATGAAAAGCGGACATTTAGGTCCGAAGCGGATTTAAAATATTGAGAATTCCTTACTCAAGCGCCCGGCGTGATCAAGATTATTTAATAATAGGTAAGCACATGTGACTTTTATTTGCCGGTGAGTTGAACTAGACAAACGCGGTGCAAGATTTTTTCCGGAGGCCATGCCGTGGCAAAGCAACCGATGCTGAAATTCGTGACTGTTGATCGGGTCATGCCCGAAAAACGTGCGGCGAGCGTTCGTCGTGAGGATTTTAACGAGATTTACGCGGAATACGCGGATGCGAAGGCCAAGGAGCAAGCTGGCCGGTGCAGCCAGTGCGGCGTGCCCTATTGCCAGACGCATTGCCCGTTGCACAACAACATCCCCGACTGGTTGCGCCTCACGGCGGAAGGGCGGTTGGAGGAGGCTTATGAGCTTAGCCAGGCGACCAATACCTTTCCCGAAATCTGTGGGCGGATTTGCCCGCAGGACAGGCTGTGCGAGGGGAATTGCGTGATCGAACAGTCGGGTCATGGCACGGTGACCATCGGCGCGGTCGAGAAATACATCACCGATACCGCCTGGGACGAAGGCTGGGTGAAGCCGATTCAGCCGGGCCGTGAACGTGTTGAATCCGTTGGGATAATCGGTGCCGGACCGGGCGGTCTGGCGGCGGCTGACGTCTTGCGGCGGGCCGGTGTGCAGGTGACGGTCTATGATCGTTATGATCGCGGTGGCGGGTTGATGACCTATGGCATTCCCGGCTTCAAGCTGGAGAAGGACGTGGTCATGCGCCGGATCGAGCAACTGGAGCAGGGCGGCGTCGAATTCGTGCTGAACTGCGATGTCGGCAAGGATATCGGGTTCGATGAAATTCGTAATAAACACAATGCGTTACTGATCGCCACGGGCGTCTACAAGAGCCGTGATCTACCGGGGCCGGGGGCCGGGGCGAAGGGGATCGTCAGGGCGATCGACTATCTGACGGCCAGCAACCGTCTGTGTTTTGGCGACAGCGTGCCGGAATTTGAAAGCGGCGAGCTGAATGCCGAAGGCAAACAAGTGGTGGTGATCGGGGGCGGCGATACCGCTATGGATTGTGTGCGAACGGCGATCCGGCAGGGCGCCAAATCGGTCAAGTGTCTGTATCGCCGGGACCGGGACAACATGCCGGGCAGCCAGCGAGAAGTGCAGAATGCCGAAGAAGAAGGCGTTGAATTCCAATGGCTTAGCGCGCCGAAAGGCTTTGCCGGAGACCCGGTCAGCACGGTGAAGGTGCAACAGATGCGCCTGGGCCAACCCGACGCGACGGGACGCCAGAGCCCCGAAGCGATCGAGGGTGCGGAGCATGACGAACCTGCCGATCTGGTCATCAAGGCGCTGGGCTTTGAACCTGAGGACCTTCCAACCCTTTGGAATCAAAAGGAACTCGAGGTCACGCGCTGGGGCACGATCAAGGCGGAATTCACCACCGGGCAGACAGCGATGGATGGGGTTTTTGCCGTGGGTGACATCGTACGCGGGGCCAGTCTTGTGGTCTGGGCGATCCGCGACGGGCGCGATTCCGCGGCGGCGATGCTGGATTACCTGAACGACGCGCAGTCGGTCGCGGCGGAGTAGAATTCGGTACGAAACGTCCGTTTTGTACGGCGGTTTTGTACCGAAACCGGGCCTTCGCCCAAATGTTTGGTACAAAACCCGAAAACCGCGCCCAACCGCGCGACGAGAGAACGAAAAACAGGGCAGCGACCCTGACCCACCGGATGAACGAAGGGTTAAGAACGATGACGAAACTGGATCTTAACTGGCAGGCCAAGCAAGAGGCCGAACGCAAGTGGCTGGCCGAGAACGGCATGTATTCCGAATCCGAGGAGCATTCCTCGTGCGGGGTGGGGCTGGTCGTGTCGGTCAATGGCAAGCCGAGCCGTAAGGTTGTCGAGGCCGGGATTACCGCGCTCAAGGCGATCTGGCATCGCGGGGCGGTGGATGCCGACGGAAAGACCGGCGACGGCGCGGGCATCCATGTGCAGATTCCGGTGCCCTTCTTTTACGATCAGATCCGGCGCACCGGGCACGAGCCGCATGAAGACCGGCTGATGGCGGTCGGGCAGGTGTTTCTGCCGCGCACCAATTTCGGGGCGCAGGAGACCTGCCGGACCATCGTGGAAACCGAAGTGCTGCGGATGGGGCATTATATCTATGGCTGGCGCCATGTGCCGGTAGATGTGAGCTGTCTTGGTGAAAAGGCCAACGCGACGCGCCCCGAGATCGAGCAGATCCTGATTTCCAACGGCAAGGGGATCGACGAAGAGGATTTCGAGCGGGAGCTCTACGTGATTCGCCGTCGGATCGAGAAAGCCGCGGCGGCCGAGGGGATCAACGGGCTTTATATCGCGTCGCTGTCGTGCCGCAGTATCATCTACAAGGGGATGATGCTGGCCGAGCAGGTGGCGGATTTCTATCCCGATCTGCAGGACGAGCGGTTCAGGTCGGCATTCGCGATCTATCACCAGCGTTATTCCACCAACACCTTTCCGCAATGGTGGCTGGCGCAGCCCTTCCGCATGTTGGCCCATAACGGCGAGATCAACACGCTCAAGGGCAACGTCAACTGGATGAAAAGCCATGAAATCCGCATGGCCAGCAGCGCCTTCGGCGAGATGGCCGAGGATATCAAGCCGATCATCCCCGGTGGATCATCCGACAGCGCGGCGCTGGATTCGGTCTTCGAGGTCTTGGTGCGCGCGGGGCGCAATGCGCCGATGGCCAAGACGATGATGGTGCCGGAAAGCTGGTCCAAGCAGGCCGAGGAGCTGCCGCAGGCCTGGCGTGACATGTACTCCTATTGCAACTCGGTGATGGAGCCCTGGGACGGGCCTGCGGCGTTGGCGATGACCGATGGGCGCTGGGTCTGTGCGGGGCTTGACCGCAACGGGCTGCGCCCGATGCGTTACGTTGTGACGGGCGACGGGCTGGTGATTGCCGGGTCCGAGGCCGGTATGGTGCCGATCGACGAGGCGACGGTGAAGGAAAAGGGCGCGCTTGGACCCGGTCAGTTGCTGGCCGTGGACATGCAGGAGGGTCAGCTTTACCACGATACCGAGATCAAGGACAAAATGGCCCATGCCCAGCCGTTCGGCGAATGGGTCGGCAAGATCAAGGACCTTGACGAGGTGCTGGGCAGTGTCGCCGAGGCGCCGCTGTTCACCGGCGCCGAGCTGCGCCGCAGGCAGATTGCCGCCGGGTATTCGGTGGAGGAGATCGAGTCGATCCTGGCGCCGATGGCCGAGGATGCCAAGGAGGCCGTCGCCAGCATGGGCGATGATACGCCAAGCGCGGTCCTGTCCAAGAAATACCGCCCGCTGAGCCATTATTTCCGCCAGAATTTCAGCCAGGTGACCAACCCGCCTATCGACAGCCTGCGCGAATACCGGGTGATGAGCCTGAAAACGCGGTTCGGGAACCTCAAGAACGTTCTGGATGAAAGCAGCGCGCAGACCGAGATCCTGGTGCTGGAAAGCCCGTTCGTGGGCAATGCCCAATGGGATGGGCTGATGCGCCAGTTCGAGGGCGCGGTGACCGAGATCGATTGCAGTTTCGAGCCTGGACAGGGTGCATTGCAGGCCGGGCTGGAGCGCATCCGCGCCGAGGCCGAAGACGCTGTGCGCAGCGGTGCCGGGCATCTGGTGCTGAGCGATCACCGGCTGGGCGAAACCCGCGTCGGGATGCCGATGATCCTGGCGACGAGCGCGGTGCACGGGCATCTGACCCGCAAGGGGCTGCGGACGTTCTGTTCGCTCAATGTGCGCTCGGCCGAATGCATCGACCCGCATTATTTCGCCGTGCTGATCGGCGCGGGGGCCACGGTGGTCAATGCCTATCTGGCCGAGGATACGCTGGCTGACCGTCTGGACAGGGGTCTGTTGGATGGCACCCTGACCGAGGCGGTGACGCGCTATCGCGAAGCGATCGACCAAGGTCTGTTGAAGATCATGTCGAAGATGGGGATCTCGGTGATCTCGTCCTATCGGGGGGGTCTCAACTTCGAGGCCGTGGGCCTGAGCCGGGCGATGTGCGCCGAGTATTTCCCCGGTCTGACCAGCCGCATCAGCGGTATCGGTGTGAGCGGCATCCAGGGCAAGCTGGAAGATATCCACAGAGAGGCGTTTTCCGGCTCGATGGATGTGCTGCCGATTGGCGGTTTCTACAAGATGCGCAAATCGGGCGAGACGCATGCATGGGGCGCGCAGACGATGCACATGATGCAGATGGCCTGCAATAAGGCGTCGTTTTCCCTGTGGAAGCAGTATTCCAAGGCGATGGAGGCGAATCCGCCGATCCATTTGCGCGACCTGATGGCGATCAAGCCACTGGGCGAGGCGATTCCGCTGGAAGAGGTGGAAAGCGTGACCGCGATCCGCAAGCGCTTTGTGACGCCGGGGATGAGCCTTGGCGCGCTCAGCCCGGAGGCGCACAAGACCCTGAACGTGGCGATGAACCGGATCGGAGCGCGCAGCGATTCAGGCGAGGGTGGCGAGGACCCGGCGCATTTCGTGCCCGAGCCCAATGGCGACAACCCGAGCGCCAAGATCAAGCAGGTTGCCTCGGGGCGGTTCGGGGTGACGGCGGAATACCTCAACCAGTGCGAGGAACTTGAAATCAAGGTCGCGCAGGGCGCCAAGCCGGGCGAGGGTGGTCAGCTTCCGGGGATGAAGGTGACCAAGCTGATCGCAAGGCTGCGCCATTCGACGCCGGGGGTGACATTGATTTCGCCGCCGCCGCATCACGACATCTATTCGATCGAGGATCTGGCGCAGCTGATCTATGACCTCAAGCAGATCAATCCGACAGTGAAGGTCTGTGTGAAGCTGGTGGCGCAGTCGGGCGTGGGCACGATCGCCGCCGGTGTGGCCAAGGCGAAGGCCGACGTGATCCTGATCTCGGGGCATAATGGCGGCACCGGGGCAAGCCCGGCGACGTCGATCAAATATGTCGGCCTGCCCTGGGAGATGGGCATCACCGAGGCGCATCAGGTTCTGTCGATGAACAAGCTGCGCGACCGGGTGACGCTGCGCACCGATGGCGGGCTGCGCACGGGGCGCGATATCGTCATGGCGGCGATGATGGGGGCCGAGGAATACGGCATCGGCACCGCCGCGCTGATCGCGATGGGCTGTATCATGGTGCGCCAGTGCCAGAGCAACACCTGCCCGGTGGGTGTGTGCACGCAGGACGATGCGTTGCGTGCCAAGTTCACCGGAAATGCCGACAAGGTGGTGAACCTGATCACCTTCTATGCGCAGGAAGTGCGCGAATTGCTGGCCAGTATCGGTGCGCGCAGCCTTGACGAGGTGATCGGGCGGGCGGATCTGTTGACGCAGGTCAGCCGGGGCGCGGCGCATCTGGACGATCTGGACCTGAACCCGATGCTGATCACGGTGGATGGCGCCAAGGAGAATGTCTATGACCGCAACAAGCCGCGCAATCCGGTGCCTGACACGCTGGACGCCGAAATCGTGCGGGATGCGGCGCGTTTCCTGAAGGACGGCGAGAAGATGCAGCTGCATTATGCGGTGCAGAATACCGACCGCACCGTGGGTACGCGCGTCTCCAGCCATATCGTGCGCAATTTCGGGATGCGCAACAGCCTGCAGCCCGACCACCTGACCGTCAAACTGACGGGCAGTGCGGGGCAGAGCCTTGGGGCCTTCGCGGCGCCGGGGCTGAAGCTGGAAGTGTCGGGCGATGCCAACGACTATGTCGGCAAGGGATTGTCGGGGGGCACCATCGTGGTGCGCCCGCCGATGGCCAGCCCGCTGGTTGCTTGCGACAACACGATCATCGGTAATACCGTGCTTTATGGCGCGACGGCGGGGTATCTTTTCGCCGCAGGGCGCGCGGGCGAACGGTTCGCGGTGCGCAACTCGGGCGCGCATGTGGTGGTCGAGGGCTGCGGCAGCAATGGTTGTGAATACACGACCGGCGGTGTCGCGGTGATCCTGGGGCCGGTGGGCGCCAATTTCGGCGCGGGCATGACCGGAGGGATGGCGTATCTTTATGACCCCGACGGTGAGACCGACAAGCTGATCAACATGGAATCGGTTGTCACCTGCCCGGTGACGCAAGAGCCCTATCTGAGCGATCTGGAAGGGTTGATCCGCCGCCATGTCGAGGAAACCGGCAGCCAGAAGGCCGAGCAGATCCTGCGATACTGGGAGCATGAAAAGACCCGGTTCGTTCAGATCTGCCCCAAGGAGATGCTCAACAAGCTGGAGCATCCGCTGGGCATCGAGGATACCGCGATTCCGGCGGAATAGGGAACGGGGCCGCGCGTCAGCGCGGCTTCATCCCGGCATAGTTCACGCGGACATTCTCGCGCCAGCCCCCGAAGGCGTCGGGGGTGACGGCGTTCCGGTTGCGACCGCGAATGTCGCGCCGCCGTTCGGCATAGTCGAAATCCGAATGCAGGCAATCCAGCCCCTCGAACAGCGATTTCAGCCCCTCGGCCGAATAGCGCCAGTAGTCGATGGGACAGGGGTGATAGCGCCAGGCAAACAGGGTGGAATGCATCGTCACCCCGCCGGGGCGCAGCAGGCGGATGATTTCGGAGGCGGCAAGCCAAGGCTTGTCGATATGTTCGAACACATCGAAGCTGAAGATGAAATCATAGTTTTCATCGGGGATCTGCGGGCAATGGGTGATGTCGCCGGCGGTGACGTCGACACCGGCGCCGGGGGCGTTCTCGAAATCGAGCGCCTGATAGGCGAATTCGGGAAAATCGGCATTGCGCGGGTTCAGCCGTCCGCCGATCTCGAGCATGGTGCCGCCTGAAAGCCCGGCCTGCGAAAGGGCGCCGCGGGCCAGATCGCGCACCCTGTCCCAACGCGGCGCGGCCTGTGTCCAGGCCTCGCCATCGCGCATCATCGCGGCATCGCCCGCCGTGGCATGACGGGTCGCTTCGAGGGCGGCTTCGGTCTGGGCCTCGATATCGGCGAGGGCCACGCGCAAACGTTCGTCGATCATGTCCATGAGTTGCTGTTGGGGTACGACCGAAGACGGGTCGCCAAAGGCTTTCAGGGCGGATTCGAGCCGGTTTTTCAGACGCATGATACCCTCGTGGTTATGAGCTGACGCGGGGCGCGGATATATCTAGCCACGCAGAATGCGCCCGATGAGATGCGATGAAAGGCACATCGCGGCGGAGGCGCGGTCAAGCGCGGCGTGTCGGCGGTAAAGCTGCCATGTGGCGGAAAGCGCGCGCAGCGGATTGGAGGACAGCGAGCCCTTGCGCCGGTAGTGGGTGGCCAGCGGGCGCGTCAGTCCCCGTGCCGTGCCCGAGCGCGCAAGCAGGTCGAGCCAGAGCGCGAAATCGTGTCGCAGTGGCAGCGGCGGCATCGGCACCTTGCCAAGGGCGTGACTGTCATAGACCGCGGTCAGGCAGCCGATCACGTTGCCGCGCAAGAGCCCGTCGCGGGTGATTTCGGGAGGCACGCGAACCTCGTGTTCATGCGCGCCGCGCACCCGCCAGAAGCCGGTATAGGACAGGGCCGCGCCGGTTTCGCGCATGAACCGGATCTGCAGGTGCAGCTTGTCGGGATGCCAGGCGTCGTCGGTATCCAGAAAGGCGATGAATCGCCCTTGTGCCTGGGCAAGTGCCATGTTGCGGGCCTTGGCGGCGCCAAGGCGATGGGGGGAGGAAAGGGCGCGGATGCGGCTGTCGTGACTGGCAGCGGCGCGCGCCATGGCCCCGGTTCCGTCATCAGAGGCATCATTGACGACCAGAAGTTCCCAATCCTCGCATCGCTGATCGCGCACCGAACGGATAGCGCGCGACATCCAGGCCTGAGCGTTATGCGCGGGCATCAGAACCGAGGTGAGCGGCGGTTTATCGGGGCGGGTTGGAGCGGGCAATTCAATTTGACTCGTGCGGTCACACATTGTTAGTACAAATCGGTTAATAAACCATAGGTTGAAATGTGCAAAGGGTGTTTTAGTGATGTCAGGTCGTGCAGTTCAGGTAATCGCCGAGATCGGATGCAATCATAAAGGCAATTTCGATATCGCGCTTGAGTTGATCCGCGTGGCGGCGCATGTCTGCAATGCGGATGTCGCCAAGTTCCAGAAGCGCCACAACCGTGAATTGTTGAGCCCCGCACAATATGACGCGCCCCACCCGGTACCTGCAAATGCTTATGGCCCGACCTACGGGGCGCATCGCGAGTTTCTGGAGTTCGACACCGAACAGCACCGCGATCTGATTGCTGCCTGCCGGGAAAACGGCATTGCCTATTCGACAAGCGTCTGGGATCTGACCTCGGCGCGGGAAATGGCCGCGCTGGAGCCGCCGATGCTCAAGATCCCTTCGGCCACCAACCAGCATTACGAACTGCAAAGCTATCTTTGCGAGCATTTTGGCGGCGAGATCCACGTTTCGACCGGCATGTCGACAGGACACGAAATTGCCGATCTGATCCGGTTCTACGAAGAGCGCGGACGCGCCCGGGACCTGGTGGTTTACAGTTGCACATCGGGCTATCCGGTGGCGTTCGAGGATGTCTGCCTGTTCGAAATCCGCAACCTCATGGAAAGGTTCGGAACGCGCGTGAAGGGGATCGGGTTTTCCGGGCATCATCTGGGGATCGCGGCCGATGTCGCTGCGCTGGCCGTGGGCCGGATGATGGAGGCGGAAGCCTGGGGCAAATTCACCCATATCGAGCGGCATTTCACCCTGGACCGGACGTGGAAGGGTACCGACCACGCGGCCAGCCTCGAGCCCGACGGGCTGCGCCGCCTGTGCCGCGATCTTGAGCATGTGGATGCCGCGCTGGTGGCGAAGACGCAGGATATCCTGCCGGTGGAACAGGTGCAGCGCGACAAGCTGAAATGGGTGCAGCAAAAGCACGCCAAGGCCTCCTGAGGGCGCGGCCCCGTGCGTTGGCTACTTGTGCAGCATGCTGCGCCCGAAGCGGAACAGCAGCAGGAACCCGAACACCATCGGGACGACCGCAAAGGCCAGGATCAGCACGGGTGTGACATAGCTGGGCTCATAGATCGAATAGAAGCCCTGCCGGGCGATGCCGGTCACATGGATCAGGGGATTGAACCAGAGGATCTCCTGAATGCCGGGGGGCAGGTCCTCGTAGATGTAAAAGACGCCGGAAACCAGGATCAGCGGCCGGGTCATCACGCCCCAGAGGGTTTTCCACAAGGGGAAGGAAAACATGGCAAAGCAGTTGAACACGCCAAAGCCGAGCCCGAGCAAGGCCGCCAGAAAGAAGGCGGTGACGATCGGGGCGAGATCGACGGATTCCCGGATGTCCTCGAACATGAAGATGCCGGCCAGAATCAATACCGTCACCATGGCCTGGGTCAGCACGACAAGCAGCGCGCGCGCGATGATCACGTCGATGAAGGTGACGCGCGGATATTCCAGCAGGGCGCGGTTGAAGCTGATGGCGGCGCCGACATTGCCGGCCATTTCCTGAAACGTCCTGAGCGGCAGCAGCCCCGAGGCGTAAAAAAGCAGGAAACTGGTGCCAAGCGAAGGCGCACGCAGCAAAAGCGAGAAGGCCAGCGCAAGAAGAACGATCATGGCGACGGGTTGCAGAACGGCCCAGACATAGCCTCCAGGTGAGCGCCCATAGGTTGTGGACATTTCGCGAAGGATGAGCGCCAGCACGACCCGCGCCATTCGAAACGCGGTGGCGGGGCGCTGTGCCGTGGTCGCGGGGGTCGGGGTCATCGCCACTGGAATTCATCCCTGGATTGTGAAACGGTAACGCAAATCGCCAATGGAGTGGACCATACGAGTGGCCGGGGATCAATCGCTGAGTGACGGCAAGGCGTCGCAAGCGGCACAACCTGAGGTAAAATCGACGGGCAAGGCGCGGCGCGTGCGCCCGCCCGTTCTGAAAGCGCGTGCGCGGCCGCGGCATCTGTTCCTGATGATCTCGGCGCAAGTGATGATCCTGCTGCCGTCGCTGGTGACGGCCTGGTACCTGTGGGAGCGCAGCGCGGACCAATATGCCTCTTACGCGGGGTTCACGATCCGGCGCGAGGAGGCGCCGACGCCTACCGATTTCCTGGGCAATCTGGGCCAATTGTCGAGCGGGAGCTCCTCGGACAGCGATATCCTGTTCGAGTTCATCCATTCGCAGGACATGATCTTGCGGGTCGATGCGCTGCATGACGTGCGCGGTATGTTCGACCGGTATCATGACCGCGACCCGGTTTTCGCGCTGGCGCCGGATGCCACGCGCGAGGAGCTGCGCGACTATTGGCGGCGGATGGTGCAGGTGTCCTACACGTCGGGATCGGGGCTGATCGAGGTCAGGGTGAATGCGTTCGACCCGCAGGATGCGCAGACCATCGGGCAGGAGATATTCGACCAGAGCCTGAAGCGGATCAACGACCTGACCGCCATTGCAAGGGCGGACTCGATCCGCTTTGCGCATACCGAACTGGACGCCGCCGAGCGACAATTGCAGGCGGCGCGACAGGCGCTGACCGCCTATCGCTCGCAGAACCAGGTGATCACGCCGGATGCGGATATCCGCGTGCAGATGGGCCTGATCAACACCTTACAGCAGCAGTTGGGCGAGGAACTGATAAAGCTGGACCTGCTGCGCGAACAGGCCAAGGACAGCGACCCGCGCGCCGTGCAGGCAAGTTTGCGCATTACCGCGATCCGCAACCGGATCGCCGATGAGCGCAGCAAGCTGGGTGGCGGGACCGATGCCGAGGGCAAGGATTACGCGTCGATCGTGACCGAGTTCGAGCGCCTGACGGTGGACCGCGAATTCGCGGAAAAGAAATACACCACGGCGCTGTCGAATTTCGACACGGCGCAGGCCGAGGCCCGCCGGCAGACAAGATACCTGGCCGCGTTCGAGCGTCCGACCCTGCCCGAAAGCGCGGAATACCCGCGCCGCTGGCTGATTCTGGGTCTGACGGTGCTATTCCTGTCGATCGGCTGGAGCATCCTTGTGCTGATCTATTATTCGCTGCGTGACCGCCGCTGACGCGCCATGATCGAGCTGCGCAACCTGACCAAAAGCTTTCAGACCCCGCGCGGGCGAAAATATGTCGCGCGCAAGCTGAACGCGGTGTTTCCGACCGGTCAGGCCGTGGCGTTGATGGGGCGCAACGGCGCGGGAAAATCGACCCTGTTGCAGATGATATCGGGCAGTATGCGTCATGATTCCGGGCAGATCATCACTGCGGGCACGGTCTCGTTTCCGGTCGGGTTCGCGGGCACCTTTCACCGCGATCTGACCGGCGCGCAGAACTGCCGTTTCATCGCGCGAATCTATGGTGTGGATACGGACGAGCTATTGGATTTCGTGTCGGATTTCTCGGGGCTGGGCGGGCATTTCAACATGCCGGTGCGCAGCTATTCGTCGGGGATGCGTTCGCGCCTGGCCTTTGGCATTTCGATGGGTATTCATTTTGACACGTATCTTGTGGACGAGGTGACATCGGTGGGCGACCGTGCCTTTCGCGCCAAGAGCGCGGAGATGTTCAAGGATCGGCTAAAGACCCGCAGCGCGGTCGTGGTGACCCATTCGCTGGGCGAGGTGCGCAACCTGTGCAATGCCGGTGCGATCCTGGAGAATGGGACGTTGCGATTTTTCGATGATGTCGAAGAGGCGATCGCGCTGCACCTGAAGAACATGGAGAAACCCGCCTGAGCGGGCCGCGCCGATCCGTCTGAATTAAGAAAAATCGCTTGCGAACGCCATGGTTTTGCCATCGGCGCATCCGTCTGTGGGCACCCGATGCGGGCATTTCTTTCACCGGTGGTGAGGGACGTGTCATGGAGTTTACAACAGAGACCCACAGCCTGGGCGATACCGGCGCGCATAGCGCCATTGTGCCGCGGATTGCGCTGACGCCGCTTGCGGGATCGGCGTTGAGCGTATCGGTGCTGTCGGGGGTCGGACTGGATGAAAGCATCTATCGGCTGGACGCCACCGGTGCGCTGATTTTTGACGAAGTGCAATCGCGCAGCGGTGCCTATGTGACCGTGGTGATCGGCGGGCGGCAGTATCAACTGCTGGCGTCAGGGCTTGATGCCTTGCTGGCGCAAGGTGGCAAAATCAGTCTCTATTCCGCCCAAACAGGCCATTATGGTGATCTGCTGTCGCTGGTTCACGCGCCGGTCGGGGCACAGGATTACCTTGTGGCGGCCGCGCCTGACGGCGCCGGAATTTCGGTGCTGCGCGAAACCGCCCAGGGCGGGCTGACCCAGGTCACCTACCGCGCGGATGACGATGACAGCTACATGCTGGCGCCCGTCGCGCTGGCGAGCCTCGTCACGGGGTCGGGGCGTTCGATGGTGTTCACCGCCTCTTATGGAGAAATCGGGATCAGCGCGTTTCAGGTGACGTCAACGGGTGGCCTGTCGCTGCGCGCATCGCTGGGGATCGAGGAGGGCGGCACGTTCTTTCGCCCCAGCCATCTGGAGACGCTGCAATTCGGCGGGCGCGACCTGTTGTTGGCGGGCTCCTTCGATGCCGGGGCGATCACGGTGCTGAATGTGGGCGCCGGTGGCGGGCTTTCCGTGTTGGACAGCGCCATTGACGGGCGCATGACCCGTTACGGCGGCCTGAGCGCGATGAAGGCGATCGTGCATGACGGGCAGGCTTATGTGGTGGCCGGGGGCGCGGATGACGGGCTGAGCCTGTTTCAACTGCTGCCCAATGGCCGGTTGGTCCATCTGGACATGATCGCGGACAGTGCGGCGCTTGGCTTGAACAATGTGAATGCGCTGGCGCTGACGGTATTGGACGGTGCGCTGCATGTCTTTGCCACCTCGGAGCGTGAAGCGGGGCTGACGCATTTGAGCGTGCCGATTGCGCCGGGCTGGCAGGCGGTGACGGGCACCAACACTGCAGAGTCGCTGGTCGCGGCCCCCGGTGGGGGTGTCATCTGGGACGGCGGCGGGGACGACACGATGACAGGTGGTGCCGGGCAGGATGTGTTCGTGCTGGTAGAGGATGGCGCCGCAGATGAGATCAGAAATTTCGATTTGGGCCAAGACAGGGTCGATGTTTCGGCTTGGGAGGGGCTTTACACGACGCTTCAGATCGGGATCGAGACGCTGGAGGATGGCGCGCGCATCACCTATGGCGAAGAGGTTCTGACCCTGCGTACATCGTCGGGCCAGCCGCTGGCCTATCGGGATTTTCTGGAGACCGACATTCTGGGAATCGTGCCGATCTGGCGGCCCGAGGACCTGTTGGAGCCAACCGGCTGGCATGACCACCTGACAGGGGGCGAAGGCAACAACACCATACGTGCCATGAACGGCAACGACACGGTCATCGCCCTTGGGGGGAATGACCTGATTTATGGCGAGGGTGGGCATGATCTGTTGCAGGGGGGCACCGGGAAGGACACGTTGCGCGGCGGCACCGGGATGGACACGCTGTTTGGTGGCGATGGTGCCGACAGCCTGTTGGGTGATAGCTCTTATGATCTGCTTTATGGCGGGCCGGGCAATGACACGCTGCGCGGAGGAACCGGGGCCGATACGCTGCATGGCGATGCGGGAGAGGATGTTCTCTTCAGCAATACCGGGGTCGATGAGATCCATGGCGGGGCCGGAAATGACTGGATCAGCGTCGGCGAAGGTGCCGATCTGGGATTTGGCGGAGCGGGCGATGACTACCTGATCGGGCGCAGCGGCTATGACACGCTTGCTGGCGGAGAGGGTCAGGACACGCTCTATGGCAGCCAAGGGGAGGATTATCTCCATGGCGGGCCGGGGAACGATTATCTTTCGGGCGGCACCGGAGAGGACTGGCTTTTTGGAGAAGAGGACGAAGATGCGCTTTTCGGCAACCAGGGGTCTGATTTCCTGTCAGGTGGTCCGGGCAAAGACAGCCTTTATGGGGCGACGGGCAACGATACGCTGCTTGGGGGTGACGGTGACGATCTTATTTATGGATCGCAGGGATTGGACGTGATCGAGGGCGGTGCGGGCAATGACACGATCTTTGGCGGCAGCCTGGAGGATCAGTTCATCTTTCGCCCCGGACATGGCGAGGACCGGATTGGTGATTTCGAGGCGGCGCATGATCTGTTGTTGCTGGACCCGGAGCTGGTGGACGGCGAGACCGATCCGCACGCAATCCTTGAGCGCTATGGCACGGTCGAGGACGGCCAGGTGCTGCTCGATTTCGGCAATGGTGACAGCATCGAGATCACTCTTTATCTGGGCATGGGCGACCTGGTGGATAATTTCGCGTTCCTCTGAACGAAGCGGTCTGCCGGCCTGACGATTGACGCCGAGGGCGCGGCCTGTCAGAAGTTATTCCCGTTAAGGTTGTTTCGGTTGCGGATTGCATGGGGCGTTTTGTGTCGGGTTGGATGTCGATTGAAGAAGGATTCCTGTGCGTCGCCCTGTCGACATTGGGAAAGCGGGTACATGGTATCACGTTGCCGCCGCCCACGCCGAGGCTGCGCTTTCTCGTGCTGGTTCAGGAGCCAAGACTTCCGGCTGGCGATCCCTTCGAGGCGCGTGATGATGTCGAGACGCTGTGGCTGAACACGGTCGGCCTGTCCCATAGCCGCAACGCGGCGGTGGCGCATGGCGAGAGTCCGTTCTTGGTCTTTGCGGATGACGACATGAGGTTGGATACCGGCGGGCTGATGCAGTTGGCCGACCATCTCGCGGCGCGTCCCGATCTGGATTTCGTGGCCGGATGGCGCGAGGGGCGGCTGCCGGATAGTGGCGCGCGGGCGGGGCGGCACCGGTTGTCATTGCGAAACAGCGGACGCATCTGTGCGCCCGAGCTGATGATCCGTCGCAGCGCGGTGGCGACGCGCGGTATCTGTTTCGACACCGATTTCGGCAAGGGCGCGGGCCATGCGCTGGGCGAGGAGTACGTGTTCATCGCCGATATGTTGCGCGCCGGTCTGCGCGGTGAGGCGCTGCCAGTGGTGGTGGGCGCGCATGCCGGGCAAAGCAGTGGCGAGATGTGGCACGACCCGGCGGTCCTGAATGCGCGGCTGGCCGTGCAGAGGCGGGTGTTCGGGCCATTCGCGCGGCTGGTGCATCCGCTTTATGCGTTCAAACATCGGCGCGATTTTAGCAGACAAGGCGCGGCGTTGCGCTTTGCTTTGGGGCGCGCAGGATGATCCGGGGGCTCATAGGGCGGCTGAAGCGCAGGCGCGCCAATGGCCTCAATCCGCGCCATGTGATCCTGTTGCCGCGCCACGGGATCGCCTATGTCCGGGTGCCGAAAGCGGCGAATTCATCGGTCAAGGCGGCGCTGGCGCTGGCGTTCGATCTGCGCAGCAAGGCGGATGCGCCGGTGTCGCAGGACCGTTTCTGGAACCATGTGGCCCAAGGCGAGGCGCTGCGCCTGACGCCGGGGCGTTTCATGAGCGGCGGATATGCCACGCGCTGCTGGACGTTCACCTTTGTGCGCCATCCGGTGGCGCGGCTCTATTCGTGCTGGAACAACAAGGTGATCGAGAACAGCGCCCTGAGCCCGGCATTCGAGCGAATGGGCGTGCGCACCGGCATGAGCTTTGCCGATTTCGTGCGCGCGGTGGAGGACACGCCGGACGATCGGGCTGATATTCACGTCTGCTCACAGGCGGCGATTCTGGAATTTCGCGGCAAGCTGGTGGCGGATTTCGTGGGGCGGCTTGAATCCATCCAGGATGACTGGGCGCGGATCAGTCAGGAGATCGAGACCCGTACCGGCGTTGCGCCGGGCCGGATGCGGCGCAAGAACGTGCGCGGCATGACCATGCCGGACGTAGCCGCGACCCTGCCCGATGACGTGCTGGTGCGGATTCGGCGGCGCTATGCGCGTGATTTCGTGCTGTTCTACCCCGAGGCGCGGGGCTGATCCGCCGCCGCGCGGTATTCGCGTAGCGGTTGAATTTCCCGGACGGGTTCGCTAGGCCGTCTGTGTAGCAGGCCTGTTAATGAGTGGCAGCGTTTCGCGAGGTGGCCCATGCAGATAGCGATTGTCCCGGCGCGGGGCGGCAGCAAGCGAATACCGCGAAAGAACATCCGCACATTTGGTGGGCGACCGATGCTTGCATGGCCGATCCGGGCGGCGCGCGCGTCGGGCCTGTTCGACGAGGTCGTCGTTTCGACGGATGACGATGAAATCGCCCGCATTGCAGAGGCCGAAGGGGCGCTGACTCCGTTTCGCAGACCCGCGAGGCTGTCCGACGACATCGCGCGAACCCGCGAGGTCATCAACCACGCGCTGCGTGACGCCGAGGCGCGACACGGGTGCCGGGTTTCGGCGCTTTGCTGTGTCTATGCGACAGCGGCCATGATCACGCCGGACGATCTGGTCATGGCGCGCGCGGCTCTGGATAATTCGGCGGGCACCGATTTCGTATTTGCCGCGGCGCAATATCCGCATCCGGTGCATCGGGCGATGTTGCGGCGGGATGACGGCGGGGTCGAGATGCTGTTTCCTGAACACGCCGCAAGCCGCAGCCAGGATTTGCCCGAGGCACTGCATGATGCAGGTCTGTTTTATTGGGGCAGGCGGGATGCATTTCTGGAAGGGCGGCGGATGTTCTCGGAACGCGCGGTGCCATTCGTGCTGCCGCGATCGCGGGCGCTCGATATCGACACGACCGAGGACTGGGACATCGCCGAGGCGCTGTTCAGCCGCTTTGGTCCGGTGGATGGTGCGGCATGAGCATGGCGGTCGTCTTTCGCTGCGACGTCGGTTCGGGTGTCGGGCTGGGCCATTTGATGCGTTGCCGCGAAATGGCCCGGTTCCTGACCGCTGAGGGTGTTGAGTGCGCGATGGTCGGACCTGAGCCTTCTTGGGGCTGCGAGGCTGACGAGGCGCTGTTCGCGATATGGGAGCCCGCCCCGACGCGATCCAGCGCGCAAGAGGATGCACGCTGTGTGACTGACCTTTGCTCGCGCATGGGCGCGCGGCATGCGGTGATTGACGATTATCGTGCTGATCCCGATTTTCAGAAGACTCTGCGCGCGCATGGTCTGCGCTGGCTGCAACAGTTCGATGCCAGCACGGATTGGCGCTTTTGTTGTGATGTTCTGGTGAATGCCAGCCCGTATGAACAGCGCGGGGAATATCTGCACAGATTGGACAATCCGGCAGGAACAGAGACGCTTTTCGGCCCGGCTTTTGCGGTCGTGCGCCCGGCGTTTCGGGATGTTGCGCTGCGCGGTGACGGGCGCCCCGTGCGCCGGATACTGGTGGGGTTCGGCGGTGGTGATGACCGGGGCGCGGTAGCACTGGCAGTCGAGGCGCTGGCCGGGAGTCTCGGTCCTGATGTACGGCTGGTGGTGGTGTCGGGCAAGGACAACCCGCGCCGTTCCGCTATCGAAGCCGCGCTGCATGCGCTGCCCGAGGGCCAGGCGGAGCTGCATGTGGCGCCGGATGACATGGCGGGGCTGATGGCGGGCTGCGATCTGGCGGTGATCGGGGGCGGCACGATGAGCTACGAGGCTGCGATCTGCGGCTTGCCGACGGTGTTGGTGTCGCTGGCCGCCAACCAGGAGAATCCCTGCCGTGGCTGGCAAGCGCTGAGTGGCGCGGTCTGGCTTGGACAGGTGGGCCAGGTGGACAAGGAAACGCTGTTTCAGGCGGTTTCGTCTCTGGTTTCGGATGGCTCGCGGCGGCGCGACATGGCCGCGCGCGGACGCGCGGCGGTGGATGGCAAGGGGGTCGAGCGGTTGGCGGTCGCGCTTTTGGAGGGGAATTCAGGTTGACGAGGACGATCCTGATCCTTGGCACCAATGCCGGGCAGGCCGACTTGATCCGGCACATGAAGGCGCGCGGCTGGCGGGTGATCGGCTGTTCCGCGCTGGCAGGAGAACCGGGCGAAGCCTTTTGCGATCTGTTCGAGCAGGTCGATGTGGTCGATCTTGATGCGCTGGAAGCGGTGGCGCGGCGGCATCGGGTCGATCTCGTCTACTCGATCTCGTCGGATGTGGCGATCCGGTCCGCGGTGGCTTTGTCAGAGCGCATGGGTTTGCCGCATTTCCATGACAGCGCCCTTGTCGCGATGCTGGATGACAAGGCCGCGATGCGGGCGTTTCTGGCACTGCATGACCTTGGGGCGGTACCCTTTGCGATGTTGCACGCTGCCGAAGATGCGGTGGGCTGGGCGCGGTTTCCCTGTATCGTGAAGCCGGTGGACGCGCAGGGCCAGCGCGGCGTCGAAAAGATCGAACGTGCCCGCGATCTGGCGGAGGCGGCAGAGCGGGCAAGAGCGGAGTCGCGCAGCGGGCGGGCAATCGTCGAGGAGTTTCTGGACGGTGTCGAGCTGTCATGCAACCTGCTGATTTGCGACGGCGAGACGCGCCTGAAGGTGTTGTCCGAGCGGCTGGTGCATCAGGGGCCGGCGATCGGGGTGCCGGTGGGGCATCTCGTGCCGCCGGTCTCGGTCGATGTCGCGGCGCAGGACGCGGCGCTGGCGCTGATCGGGCGGATCATAACGGCGATGGGCATGCCTGACGGGCCGCTTTACATCCAGATGATCGTGACGCCGGATGGCCCGCGGGTTGTCGAGATCGCACCGCGGCTGGACGGGTGCCACATGTGGCGTCTGATCCATGCGGCGCGCGGTGCGGATCTTATCGGAATGACGGTGGATTGCCTTACCGGAGACGCGCCGGTCGCAACCCTCTCTGATTGCGGACAGGGCACGCGGCAGGGGGAGCACCCCTGGGAATTGATGTTCCAGCAGGCGGCGCCGGGGACGGTTTTCGATCCGCAGGATCACCCGGCTCCGCCGGACACGGTTTTTCACGAATACCGTTATGCACGGGGCGAACCCGTGCGCGCGGTGAACGGGGTTCTTGAGGTTGTGGGTTACTTTGTGAGGGCGAGTGCATGAGAACGCAGGCGGGGATTACGGGCGGCAGGATCGCCGTGACCGGGGCATCGGGCTTCATTGGCCGGTACCTTTGCGAGGATTTGGCGGCGGCGGGATACGAGCCGCGGGCGCTGGGCCGCGAAAGCGAAAGTGCCGCAGGCGTAACGCACGGGACGGATTACAGCCGGGACAGTCTTTTGCAGGCATTGGAGGGCGCGCGCGCGGTGGTGCATCTTGCGGGCCGCAGGATGACCCGCGCGGATGACCCGCAGGGGTCCGGCCCGTTCCTTGGCCCGAATGTCGCGATGATCGCCGACCTGGTCGAGGCCGCGCGAATCGCAGGGCTTGAGCGGATCGTGCTGGCGTCGAGCATCGCGATCTATGGCCCCGCCAGTGGCCTGCCTTACCGCGAAAGCGCACCACCTGATCCGGGCGATGCCTATGCGCGCTCCAAGTTGATGGCGGAAGCGAGCCTTGGGATGCGGACCCGCGTCAAGGGTCCGGTCGCGGTGGCGCTGCGGCTTGCGGCGGTCTATGGGCATGGCGAAAAGGGCACGCCCGCGCTGATGCGTTTCGTCAATCAGGCACAGGCGGGCGAGACGATTACCCTGACAGGCAACCCCGATTACAGGATCGATCAGATCTATGTGCGCGACGCCACCGCCGCGATCATTGCCGCCCTGCGCAGCGACGGGGCCGAAGGGGTCTACAATATCGGCGGTGGCGTGGCATGGCCGGTCCGCCAGATTGCGGAAACCGCAAACGCAGTTTTTGGAAATGCCGGGAACCTGATCGACAAGACCGACAGCGATGCGCCGATGCCGCACAGGGTGATGTCGCTGGACCGCGCGGCGCGCGACCTGGGATGGTCGCCACGATACGATCTGTGGCGGGGCATGGAGGAAATGCAGGCGCGCGCATTGGCCGAGACTGGCAAGGGCGAGCAATGCTGACGCTCCGGCAGAACCTGGCGAAAACACATGGGATTTCCGATGATGGCCGCCCGTTCATCATCGCCGAGATGTCGGGCAATCATAACCAGTCGCTGGATCGGGCGTTGGCGATTGTCGATGCGGCGGCGCAGAGCGGGGCGGATGCGCTCAAGATCCAGAGTTTCACGCCCGACAGCATGACGCTCGACATTGCAGGGGGCGAGTTCGCCATCACCGATCCCAAGTCGCTGTGGTATGGGCGCAAGCTCTATGATCTATACGCCGAGGCGATGACGCCCGAGGCTTGGCACGGGCCGATTTTCGAGCGGGCGAAGGAGAAGGGCATTCTCGCCTTTTCGACGCCCTTTTCGGAAGATGCCGTCGCTCTTCTGGAAAGCCTGGATGCGCCGGCTTACAAGATCGCGTCATTCGAGGCGGTGGATCTGCCGCTGATCCGTTGTGTTGCCGCGACGGGCAAGCCGCTGATCATCTCGACCGGCATGGCGACCATCACCGAGATCGGTGAGGCGGTGGAAACGGCGCTGGGCGCGGGCTGCACAAACCTGACCTTGTTGAAATGCACCTCGAGCTATCCGGCAAGCCCGGAGAATACGAATCTTGTCACCATGCCGGTCATCGCGCGGACCTTCGGGGTGAATGTCGGGCTGTCGGATCACACGCTGGGCACCGGTGTGGCGGTGGCGGCCACGGCGCTGGGCGCAAGCGTGATCGAAAAGCATTTCATTCTGGATCGCTCTGAAGGCGGGGTGGACAGTGCCTTTTCGCTGGAGCCCGACGAGTTCACCGCGCTGGTCGATGAAACGACGCGCGCGGCGCAGGCGATGGGACAGGTGTGGTTCGGCGGCACCGATGCGGAACAGGCCGGGCGGCGCAAACGGCGCTCGCTTTATGTTGCCCAAGACATGAAGGCGGGCGACGTGCTGACGCCGCGCAACCTGCGCCGGATCCGTCCGGGTCTGGGCCTTGCGCCGCGGCATTTCGATGCGCTGCTGGGCCGAAGGGTTGGGCGCGACGTGGCCCGTGGCACGCCGATGCGATGGGATATTCTGGACGGGGACACGTAATGCCCGGTTTTGGGTAAATGTTAGATGGTATGATCGACAAAAGGCGCATGG
>CAZMZS010000002.1:55514-59619 GCA_964570675.1 uncultured Roseovarius sp.
GTAATGCCCGGTTTTGGGTAAATGTTAGATGGTATGATCGACAAAAGGCGCATGGTTGCGCCCATCACTGAACACCGGTTCGGGCGCAAACTGTTGCTGTTGGCGCCGCTGAAACTGGGGAAATATCTGGTCAGGGCGTCCCGGTTCCGGGCGGCGCGCATTCTGCTGTATGTACCGGGGCGGCTTTATCCCGAGGATGTGCGCGTCATGCATCTGCGTGCCATATCCGCCGAAGAAATGGGCGATCACGATACCGCCGCGGTGCTGCGCGCCGCGCGGCTGCGCAAGCTGGTGGTGCCGATGGTCGCGAACAAGGATTTCACCGGCATCTTCATGATCATGGCCGAGTTGGAACGCACGAGGCGGCCCATCCAGTTCAAGGCCGGGCGGATGATCGCGCAGCAGATGGTCAGCGCAAAGGGACGCGCGACCCTGTTGGAGGCGGCCAGGAAGGCCCGCAAAAAGTTCAAGCAAAGCGCGTTTCTGAGCCACATGATATCGCTCTGCGAGGCGATGGACGGCGATTATCGCGGCGCCAGCCAGAGGCTTGTGCGCGAGATCGCGGCGCAGGAGAAGTCCGAGGGACGGATGAAGCCTGCCCGCCTTCGGATGCTTCAGCAGTCCTGGCGGGTGGTGGACCTGATCGCGCGTGAGCGCATGGACTGGACGGAGGATCTTGGCGAGGGGCAGCGCATGGCTGTTCCGGGCAAGCAGCGCAGCACGCCGCCCGCTGGCGCGACACGTGCGACAGCGGGCGACGCAAGCCCGCCCGTTCCCTTCAAGGAAGCGGCGCTTCAGCAACGCAGGCGCGATGAATACCTGATGCTTTGCGATCGCGATTTCGCCCGTGCGGAGGGCATCACGGGCCAGTTGGCCGCGATCACCGAGATGCTGCGCATGGGCATCCGGCACATGCCGGATTACCATTCAAGCTATGAACTGGCCGGGACAAGGCTGCGGGAGATGGCCGGTGAACTGGAAGAGTTGTTCTCGCCGGAGTCCGTCAGCACCCTGGAGCGCGCGGTCAGGACGGTGGATGATCTTTGCGTCTGGCTGAGGTTGGCCCGTCGCCTTGGCATGACGGATGAAACCGCGCGGATCATCGCGCATCTCGAACTGCTGTCGCAGGATGAAAAGGTCACGCCCGCCTTGTGGCCCGCGCCAGGCGTGATCGCCAAGGATCAGCGATGCGAGGCGACGGCCGCCCGCATCATGGCGCTGGTGGAGCGCAACACCCCCGTTCATAACCGCGATGCCAGGGATTATTTCCGCTGGGCGGCCGAGGCGAACCGCTATGAGGCGGCCGATGCCTTTTACGCCCGCATGCCAGCCTCGCTGCATCGCCGCCACGGGCTGTTGTATTACGCGAACATTCTTCAGCGGCAGGGGCGCTTCAAGGAGGCGCTGAAGGTGGTGACGGATGTGCATGGGCAAATGCTGGCCAGTCCGGGGCGGTTGAACGCGTTTTCCAATCACAGCCTGATCAAACGGCAGGGCGAACTTGCCTTTCTGATCGAGACAGAACGGCTCTATTCCAGCGTAAAACAGCCCAAAAATCCCGAGGCGGTGGTGTTGATCGCGCCGCGCAACATTGATCAGTTGCGCCGCTATCCGCTGCAAGTGCTGCTGGAGTTCAAGCGCCGGGGCTGGGCCGTTGTGCCGCTGGTCGAGGGGCTGTTGCCAAGGGAGCTGACCGGCGACATGGCGATCGACGTGATGAATGGTGCGATCAGCGCGACCCAGCGGCTTTCCCCGAAGGCGAAACTGGTCATGCCTGAGCCTGAGGATTTCGTCGCCGATCCAACCACCGGGAGCATGCGCTGGGGCGACATGAACCTGTCGCATCCGGTTTGGGAGGACGCGGCGATCAACCGGCGGCGCTATAACATCGACTGGGGCTGTCCCGAGCTACAGCATTACCTTGGCGGGTTGATGGAATGGAGCAGGCTGACGGCACGGGTTCTGAGCTATGCCAAGGCGCAGCATGATCTGACCGGGCGCAAGACGGCATGCATGTCACTGTTCAACAGCCGCATTCCGGATGCTGTTTTCCGGTTCTTCTGCGAGCGGGAAGGCAACCCCGAGACCTTCTTTTTCCTGCACGCCGCCAACGGTTATCAGAACTATTTCACCAATTTCGCCACCAATATTTCGCAGCGTTTCGTGCTGCGCAACATGACCAGGACGCCGCATGTGCGTTCGGCCAGCTTTCCGGTGCCGGCCTATTATGAAGCCTATTATCAAGAAAATTCCGCGCGGCTCCCGCAGATCATGGAGCGTTTCGCGGGGATCACCAAGGTCAGGCGATCCACCGCCGGAACCAAATTCCGCCCCGAAGAGGCCATACAGGCCGATGCGCGGATCGCGGAGTGGCGGGCCAGAGGCGGCAAGGTAGCCTGCGCCTTTGGCAAGGTGGTCTGCGACAGTGGCGTGCCTTATGACGGCGGGCCGGCACATGCCAGCATGAAGGACTGGATCAACCACACGATCCGCGCGGTGCAGGGATCGGACACCCTGCTTTTGATCAAGCCGCATCCACATGAGCTGAACAACGAAATCTCGACCTTTCCGACCGAGTTTTTCAAAGACCTGATCGAGGAGCCCGTGAACGAGAACACCCTGTTCATGGGGCATCGCTGGTTTGACATGGACGACATGCGCGAACGCATGGACCTGGGGCTGGTCTATAACGGGACAACGGCGATCGAGCTGGGGTTGATGGGGATTCCGGCTGTGTTGGCGGGGTATTTCGCGCCGGTGGATTATCCGATCGGCCATGCCGTGCCGAAGGATCGCGCCGAATATGCCGCCTATGTCAGGTTCGAAAAGCCCGCCAGGGTCGTGCCCGATATCCGCGAGCGGGCGGCGGTCTGGCTGGATTACATGGCAAACGAGGCGTTCACGCAAAGCTACCGGTATCATGCGCGTCCGGTCACCAACAGGGTGCTTTACCCGCCCTATTGGTTCACCGAGGACCTGAAGCGGATGAAGGACAAGGGCGACCCCGCTGTTCAAGAGCTGGCGGGCCGGGGCATGAACCAACGCCTGGAGCCCGGCGCGGCGGCGGCGATGAAACAGGAGCGCGCGCGACGACAGGCAGCCGCCGAGACGGTTCACCCCATGCCGGCGGCGCGCGCAAAGATAATGGCCAAGGCGTTCCTGCGACGATGGGCCAGCCTGTTGACAGGAAGGAAAGCTTCATGACCACGGATCTATCGGTGCTGTTTGACCGGCTTTTCCCGATTTGCCGCAGTATCACCGGCCCCGGCTTGCGTGAGAGCCTCGCGATTATGGGCGAACATATGCCGTTGCAGATGCATGGCGTGGCGACCGGCGCAAAGGTGCTGGACTGGACCGTGCCGCGCGAATGGTCAGTCGAGGCGGCCCGCCTGACCGGGCCGGACGGCGAGGTGGTCTGCGACTTCGACGATCACAACCTCCATCTGGTCAATTACTCGGTGCCGTTCTCGGGGCGGATGCCGCTCAAGGATCTGCAGGCGCATCTGCATTCGCTGCCGCACCTGCCCGATGCGATCCCTTATGTGACCAGCTATTACAACGACCGCTGGGGATTTTGCCTTTCGCATCGTCAGCGGGAATGCTTGCCGGAGGGCGATTACACGGTCGATATCCGCACGACGCTAAGCGAAGGCGAGGTGAATTTCGCCACTGCCGATTTGCCGGGTGAGAGCGATGATATCGTGCTGATCTCGTCATATATGTGCCATCCCAGCATGGCCAATAACGAACTGTCCGGGCCGCTTGCCCTGCTGCGGATATATGAGCGGCTGGCGGCACTGCCGCGACGCAGGCTCACCTACCGTTTCCTGCTATGCCCGGAAACCATTGGATCGATCGCATTTCTGGCGCGGTTCGGGGATGCTGTTGGCCCGAAACTGCGGGGTGGGATGGTCCTGACATGCCTGGGCGGGCATCGCGACACGCTGAGCTTCAAGCTGTCGCGGCGCGATTGGCTGGAGCGACCCGGCATGATGGATCGCCTGGCCCGTCACTTCGCCCGCGTCTGTCCCGACGCATTCGAGTTACGCCCCTTCACGCCGGTTTCAGGTTCGGATGAGCGGCAATTCTGCTCTCCGGGTTTCGA
>CAZMZS010000003.1:0-52175 GCA_964570675.1 uncultured Roseovarius sp.
CGATCATCAGCCCGGCATAAAGCACCCCCTGATAGGGCGTGCCGCGCCGCGCCATCTCGGCCAGGGTGGGGCGGATGATCCTGTCGAGCGCCTTCTGGGCGATCGCGTCGGTCAGCACCGGGGCGGGCGAATAGGCGCCCATGCCGCCGGTATTGGGACCGGTATCGGCTTCGCCGACGCGCTTGTGATCCTGCGCCGTGCCGATGGGCAGCGCGGTTTCACCGTCGCAAAGCACGAAAAAGCTGGCCTCCTCGCCGCGCATGAATTCCTCGATCACCACCTCGGCACCGGCCGCGCCGAATTCGCCGCCGAACATGTCGTCGATCGCTGCCAGCGCCTGATCCTCGGTCTCGGCCACGATCACGCCCTTGCCCGCCGCCAGCCCGTCGGCCTTGACCACGATCGGCGCGCCATGTTCGCGGATATGGGCGCGCGCGGCGTCGGCGTCGGTGAAATGGGCATAGGCGGCCGTGGGCGCGCCCGCCGCGTCGCAGATCGCCTTGGTGAAGCGCTTGGACGCCTCGAGTTCCGCCGCCGCCTGCGAGGGGCCGAATACCAGGATCCCGGCATCGCGCAGCCGGTCGCCCACACCGGCGGCCAGCGGTGCCTCGGGGCCGACGATCACGAAGTCGATGGCGTTGGTGTCGCAAAAGCCCGCCACCGCGCCGCCATCCTCGATATCGAGCGTCGCGCATTCCGCGATCTGCGCGATCCCGGCATTGCCGGGCGCCACGATCAGCTTGTCGCATTTGGGGTTCTGCATCACCGCCCAGGCGATGCTGTGTTCGCGCCCGCCGCTGCCGAGGATCAGGATGTTCATGGCGCCGCTCTCTCCTGCTTGGCCTTGGATCACAGGCGTTCTAAGGTGGCGCGCAGGCAGACACAAGGCAGAGGCATGTCCGATCTGATCGACGATCCACTCGAGGGCGAGAACGCCCCGGAATTCTCGGTGTCCGAAATCTCGGGCGCGGTAAAGCGCGTCATCGAGGGCGAATTCGGCCATGTGCGCGTCAAGGGCGAGGTCGGGCGCGTCAGCCGGCCGCGTTCGGGCCATGTCTACATGGATCTCAAGGATGACCGCGCGGTATTGGCCGGGGTCATCTGGAAGGGCGTGGCGTCACGCCTGTCGGTGCAGCCCGAGGAAGGGATGGAGGTGGTGGCCACCGGTCGCCTGACCACATTCCCCGGCCAGTCGCGCTATCAGCTGGTGATCGAGGATATCAAGCCGGCGGGCATGGGCGCGCTGATGGCGATGCTGGAAAAGCGCAAGGCGCAGCTGGCCGCCGAGGGGCTGTTCGCGCCCGAACGCAAGCGCCCCTTGCCTTATCTCCCCGAGGTGATCGGGGTGATCACATCGCCGTCGGGCGCGGTGATCCGCGACATCCTGCACCGCCTGCGCGACCGCTTCCCGCGCAAGGTGCTGATCTGGCCGGTCGCCGTCCAGGGCGAAAGATGCGCCCCCGAGGTGAGCCGCGCGATCCGGGGCTTCAACCAGTTCACGACGGGGGGCGCCTTGCCCCGGCCCGATCTTCTGATCGTGGCGCGCGGGGGCGGCAGTATCGAGGATCTCTGGGGGTTTAACGAGGAATCGGTGGTGCGCGCCGCCGCCGAAAGCGACATCCCGCTGATTTCGGCGGTGGGGCACGAAACCGACACGACGCTGATTGACCATGCCGCCGATCAGCGCGCGCCCACCCCCACGGCGGCGGCGGAACTGGCGGTGCCGGTGCGGCTGGACCTGCTGGCCTGGTGCGACAAGCAGGAGGCGCGCCTGACGCATGCGCTGACATCGGGTGTCGGCGCGCGCGGCCAGCGGCTGCGCGATCTGGCGCGCGCGCTGCCAAGGCCCGAGCGCCTGCTCGACACGCCGCGCCAGCGGCTGGATGCATGGTCCGACCGTCTGCCCGCCGCGCTGACCAGCCGTGTGCAGGCGCGCCGGGTCAGGCTGTTCGAAGTGTCGGGCGCGCTGCGCCCCGGCGTGTTGCAGTCGCGGCTGAATTCAAGGCGCGATCTTTACGGGTCATGGGCGCTGCGGCTGGCCCCGGCGCTGCAACGCATGGCCGACAGGAAGCGCGAATCGCTGAACCGGCGGCTGGACCGCCTGAGCCTGCGCCCGATCCGGCGCGACATGGCGCAAAAACGCGATCAGCTGGACCGGATCGGCCAACGCCTGTCGGATGCGGGGCAGCGGCAGATCAAGGGCTGGCATGAGCAGATCATGGCGATGGACCGTCTGCGCGAGACATTGGGTTACAAGGCGACGCTGAAGCGCGGTTACGCGGTGGTGCGTGGCGATGGCGCCGTGGTCACGACACGCGAAGCCGCCGCGCATGCAGCGGCGCTGGAGATCGAGTTCGCCGATGGGCGGCTCGATCTGGCGAACGGTGGTGGCGGGGCCGGGACGGACGACACACCGAGAGCCCCCAGTAAACCGGCATCAAAGCCCGCGAAGAAGACCGCACAGAAATCCCCGAAATCCGATCCCCCCGATCAGGGCCGCCTGTTCTGAGGTGGGGCGGTCACACTAGACGCCGATTTCCGGCCCCGGACAGGACAGCGGCTCGTCGCTTTGCTCGACCTCGTAAAGTTCGGTTGCGAAAGGATCGTTCTCGAAACGCGCGACCAGCCCGCCGGGGCCTTTGGTAAAGGTCCAGCATTGCGGCTCGGGGTGGTTTTCATAGACGAAACAGATCTGGCCCGATTCCTCGTACCATTCCCCTTCCTGGCATTCGCCATCAAGGAATGACCAGCGCACGCGCCGGTCGTTCATGTATTCCTCGGCGCCGTAGGCCATGCCGTTGCTGCCGTAATAGAAGGTCTTGCCACGGGTATAGGCATCGAAGGCGTCGGCGCTCATCACCTCTTGCGCGCCGAGCGAAGGGGCAAGAAGCGAAAGGCACAGGGACAGGAGTGGGATCAGGCGCGACATGTGGACAGTCTGGCAGAGACAAGCGGCGCAGGCCAGATGGTTCGGGTCACGTTTCTGAGGGGTCAACGCTTCCGGGGGCGCATATGTCGTTTTTGGCCACGCGCGGGGGTGTCGTGCTATGTATCTGTCAGCACGAACGCAATCCGGAGACGCGCAGAATGGCACTCGACGAACGCAAGGGCGTCTGGAAATCGGGCAAGGGCAAGGGGCGTCACACCCCCAAGGGCCGCCAGTTGGAGGATCAGGCCTGGCAGGAGGTCTGCGATCTTCTGGGCGATGGCCCGCGCAGGCGCGATCTGTTGATCGAGTATCTGCACCTGGTTCAGGACAGGTTCGGCCATCTGTCGGCAGCGCATCTGCGCGCACTGGCCGAGGAAATGCGTATCGCGCAGGCCGAGGTCTATGAGGTCGCGACCTTCTATGCCCATTTTGATGTCGTCAAGGAAGGCGAGACGCCGCCGCCCGCGCTGACGATCCGGGTTTGCGATTCGCTCAGCTGCGAATTGGCGGGCGCGCAGCAGTTGAAAGCGGCGCTGGAAGACGGGCTGGACCCTGCCGAGGTGCGGGTTCTGCGCGCACCCTGCATGGGGCGTTGCGATACCGCCCCGGTGCTGGAACTGGGGCATCACCATATCGACGCGGCCACGCCCGAGAAGGTGCAAGAGGCCATTGCGGCGGGCGACACCCATGCGCATATTCCCGATTACGAAGCATTCGAGGCCTACCGCGCCGAGGGTGGCTACGCGGTGCTTGAGCGACTGCGCGAAAGTGGTGATTTCGAAACCGTGCAGCAAAGCCTGCTGGATGCCGGTGTCCGTGGTCTTGGTGGTGCGGGATTTCCGTCGGGCAAGAAATGGGGCTTTGTGCGGGCCGAAGCAGGGCCGCGTTACTTGGCCGTGAATGGCGACGAGGGCGAGCCGGGCACCTTCAAAGATCGCTTTTACCTTGAGCGCCAGCCACATGTTTTCCTTGAGGGAATGCTGATTGCCGCCTGGGCGGTCGAGGCCGAGACCTGTTTTATCTACATGCGCGACGAATATCCTGCTGTGCTGGAAATCCTGCGCCGTGAGATTGCGGCGCTTGAGGCGGCGGGTCTGGTCGCGCCGGGCTATATCGACCTGCGGCGCGGTGCCGGGGCCTATATCTGCGGCGAAGAGTCGGCGATGATCGAATCGATCGAGGGCAAGCGCGGCCTGCCGCGCCACCGCCCGCCTTTCGTGGCTCAGGTCGGGGTGTTCGGTCGCCCGACGCTGGTGAACAATGTCGAGACGCTTTACTGGGTCGCGCGGGTGCTGCGCGAGGGCGGCGAGATCCTGTCGGGGGTCGAGCGCAACGACCGCAAGGGGCTGCGCTCCTATTCGGTGTCAGGGCGGGTTAAGAAGCCCGGCGTGCATCTGTTGCCCGCGGGGTCGACCATCACCGACATCATAGAGTCCGCCGGAGGTATGCTGGAGGGCCATGTGTTCAAGGCCTATCAGCCGGGCGGGCCGTCTTCGGGGCTGCTGCCTGCGTCGATGGACGATATTGCACTCGATTTCGACACGCTCCAGCCGCATGGGAGTTTCATCGGCTCGGCGGCGGTGGTGGTGCTGTCGGATCAGGACTCGGCCCGCGCGGCGGCGCTTAACATGCTGCGGTTCTTCGAGGATGAAAGCTGTGGTCAATGCACGCCTTGCCGCGTGGGTTGTGAAAAGGCGGTCAAGCTGATGCAGGCCGACCGCTGGGATCAGCCGTTGCTCGAAGAGCTGTGCCAGGCGATGGGGGATGCCTCGATCTGCGGGCTGGGGCAGGCGGCGCCCAACCCGATCCGCCTGACGATCAAGCATTTCCCCGACGAGGTCTGAAAACACGCCACAGGCTTCCATATCGCCGCGATCCGCATTAGGTGAGAACGAACAAGCGGATCGGAGGGCGCATGGCGTTTTTCAAGAAACTCAAGGAGAGGCTTTTCAAGTCGTCGTCCAAGCTCGAGGATGGGCTGGATGCAATCGTCGAAGAGGGCGGCGAGCAGGAGGAGATTGCTGCGCCTGCCGAGCAGGAGCCGAAGCCGGAACCTCAACCTGAACCACAGCCAGAGCCTGAGCCGGAACCAGAACCCGATCCGAAGCCGGAGCCGCAACCAGAACCCGAGCCGGAACCCGAACCCGAGCCACAGCCTGAGCCCGAGCCACAGCCTGAGCCCGAGCCTGAGCCTGAGCCCGTGCCCGTGCCGCAGCCTGAACCCGCACCGCGACCCGCGCCAGAGGAGCTGCCCGAGCCGCCATCCGAGCAACCCGCGCCCCCGCGCGAAGCACCGGAGCCAACCCCGCAGGAAGCGCCAGCACCCGCGCCCGAGCCAGGCCCCGCGCCGACGCCTGTCGAAATCCCCGTGGAGGACGCCGTCGAAGCCCCCGCCAAACCCGTCAAACCGGGAATCCTCGGGCGGCTGTTGGGCCGTGGCGAGGCCAAGACCGTCACGCGCCGGGTGCTGGATGACGACATGCTGGAGCAGCTTGAAGAGTTGCTGATCAGCGCCGATATGGGCGTCGATACGGCTTTGCGTGTTACCGCCAACATGGCCGAGGGGCGCATGGGTAAGAAGCTCTCGACGCAGGAGATCAAGAGCCTTCTGGCGCAGGAGATCACCCGCATCATGGAGCCCGTGGCGCGCCCGATGCCGCTTTATCCCAAGGTGCCGCAGGTGGTGCTGGTGGTCGGGGTCAACGGCTCGGGCAAGACCACGACGATCGGCAAGCTGGCCAGCCAGTTCAAGGCGGCCGGAAAGCAGGTGGTGATCGCCGCCGGCGACACGTTCCGCGCCGCTGCGGTGGAACAGTTGCAGATCTGGGGCGAGCGCGCCGGGGTGCCGGTGCTGACCGCGCCCGAGGGATCGGACCCGGCCAGCCTGGCCTATGACGCGATGGAAAAGGCGCAGGCGGATGGTGCGGACCTGTTGATGATCGACACGGCCGGGCGCTTGCAGAACCGCGCCGACCTGATGGAGGAGCTGGCCAAGATCGTCAGGGTCATCCGCAAGAAGGACGAAAGCGCGCCGCATAACACGCTGTTGGTGCTGGATGCCACGACAGGGCAGAACGCGTTGAGCCAGGTCGAGACCTTCCGGAAACTGGCAGATGTATCGGGGCTGGTGATGACCAAGCTGGACGGCACCGCCAAGGGCGGTGTTCTGGTAGCGCTGGCCGACAAGTTCGGCCTGCCGATCCATGCCATCGGCGTGGGTGAGCAGATCGACGACCTTGCGCCCTTCGATCCCGAGGAATTCGCAGATGCGCTGACCGGCCTGGACCGGTCATGAGTCAGTCCGAAGGCGCGTCGGAGTCGGTATCGCCCGAGGGTTCCGCCGCCTTGAGCGCGAAGAGCACCACCAGAACGATCGCCGTCGCCATCAACGCAAGCGGCATCTGCCCGGCGCCGCAGGCCAGGCCGATCGCCCCGGCCAGCCACATCGACGCGCCGGTGGTGATGTTGTGCACCTCGCCGCGCGAGGTGAAGATCGTGCCCGCAGCCAGAAAGGCGACGCCGGCGGTCACCGCTTCGATCAGGCGCAAGGGGTCCACCCGGAGCGCATCCTTGTCGCCAAAGGGAACCTGGGCAAGCTGCTGGCTGACGATGATGAACAGGCAGGCGGCGATCGAGACCAGCATATGCGTGCGCAGCCCGGCGGGTTTGCGCACCCATTCGCGCTCGAACCCGATCAGGCCGCCCAGCACCAGCGCCGCCATCAACCGCGTGGCCGCAACAAGGGGCGGCACGGCGGCAAAGGTGCCTGAAAGCTCATCTGTTATGACATCGAGCGCGTGTTCGTACATGCGACCTCCGTCGCGCGAATCCCTCTTCTCAATCAAGCCTAGCAGGTTTGTCGCATGGGTGCAGTGACATGGGGTTGAGCGCCTGGCTGATCTCGCTTGAGGGGAGTGCGGCAGGGCATCATCTGGCCATGGGGCTGGCGCTTCTGGCGGCGCTTTTGCATGCGGTGTTCGGCGCGCTTCAGAAGGGGCGTCACGATCCCTGGCTCAGCCGTGGTGCGATCGACGGCAGTTACGCGTTGATGGCCGCGCCATTCGCGTTCTTCGTGGTGCCCTGGCCCGAGCCGCATATGTGGCCGATCTTTGGCTATGCCTTCTTGATCCATCTGGCCTATAAGATCCTGCAGGCCAATGCCTATGTGAAGGGCGCCTATACGGTGGTTTACCCCGTGGTGCGCGGCACCGGGCCGTTATTCACCGTGATCGGCGCCTATCTGCTGTTCGGCGAGCGATTCACGCCGGTGCAGTGGCTGGGCGTGGCGGTGTTGCTGGCGGGCATCTACGGGCTTGCCGTCTACAACCTGCGTCATCTTGAGGTGAACCGCGAGAACCTGCCCGCCGCGCTGATGCTGGCCGTGGCGACGGGGATGTTCGTGGCGCTTTACACGACCTATGACGCTTATGGCATCCGCGCTTCGGCCGATCCGTTCACATTCCTGGCGTGGTTCTTCATGATCGACGGGATCGTACTGCCATTCTATGCGCTGTTGCGGTGGCGGCGGATGGCCGCGCCGCCCCATCCGGGGCCGCTGTTGCTGCGGGGCTTGATCGGGGGCGTCGTGGCGTTTTTTTCCTTTGGGTCGATCATGCTGGCGACGCGGCTGGACAAAGTGGGCGAGGCGGCGGTCCTGCGCGAGACATCGACGGTCTTTGCCGCGCTGATCGGGTGGCTGGTGCTGCGCGAGACCGTCGGGCCGCGCCGGATCGCCCTTATGGCATTGATCGCGGCGGGCGCTGTGATAGTTGAGTTGGGCGGATAGGAGACGAGGCCTGTGATGGAAGAGCGAAAGATCAATCCTATGTTGAAGACCGGGCTGGAGTTGGGGCCTATCCTGGCGTTCTTCGCCGCTTACCTCATGCTCAAGGACCGGATTTTCACCATTGCGGGAACCGAATATGACGGGTTCATTGTCGTGACCGCCGGGTTCATCCCGGTGTTCCTTGTGGCGATGGGGCTGCTGTGGCGACTGACGGGGCACCTGTCGAAGATGCAGGTCGTCACCGCCGTGCTGATCGTGTTTTTCGGCGGGCTGAGCGTGTGGTTCAACGATCCGCGCTTTTTCAAGATGAAACCGACGATCATCTACCTCATGTTCGCAGGGGTGCTTGGCGCGGGCCTTTTGCGGGGGCGGTCGTGGTTGCAATACGTCATGGAAGGCGTGATGCCGCTGTCGCATGAAGGCTGGATGATCCTGACCCGGCGGCTGGCGCTGTTCTTCTTCGGTCTGGCCATCCTGAACGAGCTGGTCTGGCGGACGATGAGCGAGGAAAGCTGGGTTTATTTCAAGACCTTCGGCCTGACGGCGGCGATTTTCCTGTTCTTCATGGCGCAGGGGCGGCTGTTTCGCGATTACGGGCAGCAAGACGAAGATAGCTGAGCGCGGCGCGACCGTGATGGCGCCGGAGTCTCGGAATGTGCAAATCATCGCCCGGTTTTGGCCAGATTTCCGGCCTAGGCCGGAGCCATGATACACAATCTTTCGACCCGCCTCTGGTTCGCGTCCACATCGATCCCCGCGATCCGGGCCGAGAACATCCTGCCCGTGCTGACCATGCTGATCCTTTGGATCGGTCTGCGGCACTTGGGCGTGCATGAGGATCGCGCCTTTGTCATGGCTGTCGTCGTGGCCGAGGCCTATGCGATCTGGCGCAACCTGCCGGATGCGGCCTTCAGCCTGCGCAAGGTGCGAAGCGGCAGGCCGGGCATGCTGATGTGGCCGGTGCTGGGGCTGGTGACGCTGGCGGCGCTTCAGCTTTGGTTGAACGATCCGCTTTTCACTCAGCGCGTGCTGACCGGTATGTGCGTGTTCTTTCTGGTCATCATGATCCTGGGCATTCGCCGCGAAAAGGACATGCTGGAACGGGTGGTGCCGCAGCAAAGCGCCGATGGCACGCCGGTCGAGCGGGTAAGTCTGCTGCGCGTCAACGCGCTGGCGGCGGCGATGGTGATCGCGGTGAACGAGTTGCTGATCGTGGGCGAGACGCTGGCGGTCTGGATCACGGTGATGCCGGTCTTCGTGCTGTTCCTGCACGGGTTCTACTGGTTCATGGTGCTGATGGTGCTGCCACTCCACGGAAAGGCGGCATGATCGCTCAGGTTGCGGTGCCCCGCCAGCCGGGCATGGCGATGTCGGGGCTGCGCGGGCGCAGGATGCGTGACCAGCGCGGATCGGGTTCTGCGGGCAGGGCGGCGCGCAATTGCGCCAGCGACAGGCTTTCGGGGGTGCGCACAAGCGCGCGGTAGAATTGGAACACGCCGGGGCGCAGGTAGGACGACCAGTGGCATACCCGCGCTTTAGGGCGCGCGATTTCGAAGCCCGCGCGCCTCAGTGCGGCCAGTGTATCGGGATGATCCAGTTGCAAGGTCAGCGTTCTGGGCAGGGCGGGAAGGCCGTGGCCAAGGCTGCGATCCCCGGGAACCGGCGGCGCGACAAGTCGCTCCAGCAGAAAATCGAACAGGTCGTTCTCGCGGCTGGTGACGTTGACGATCTCGGCGGTGCGGCCCGCGCCGCGGCTGAGCGCCTCGGCGGCGCGGCTGCCGAATTCCGCGCCTGACAGAAGGATCGCGCGGGCGACGCGCCCCTCGGGCAGGCGTTCGAGCGCGCCCAGAACCACACGCGCGCCCAATGAGTGCGCCAGCAGGTGCAGCGGCCTCTCGGGCGCGATCCGGGCGATCATCTCGATCAGCCGTGCCAGCGCGGCGCCGGCAATCTCGGCTTGGCGGTAGGCCTGCCAGATGGTGCCGCGCCCCGGCCAACCGAAGGCGATGGCGGTGCCTTCGTCGCGCTGCCCCGCGCCAAAGCCAAGGCCGCGCGGCCAGCTCATCGCCTTCCAGCTGCGGCAGGCGGGGTCGAGCGAGAGGATATGCTGGTGCGGGCAGTCAAGCCCGTGACCGGGCGCGAATTTGTAACCGTGGGTCATGATCACGACCGGGCCGCGCCCGTGGCGCAGCGCCTGCGCCAGCGCGGGGCGGAGCGCTGCGTCCTGCCTGGCGTGAAGGACGGGGCCGTCGGGGCCGGAATTGATATGCAGTAAGGGCATGATGCTCGAGTCGCCACTACATCTGGTAGCTTCGAGGTAGAGGACGACTACGACGGTTTCTTGAATGAAATGTAAAAGACACGAGACGGTGTTGACGCGCCACGCGCCCCCGGCTAAATCGGCGGCGTGGCGATTTGTTACCGGATTGCGGGCCACGTAAAACAACTCCGCTAAAGAGGTCAGGATGAAAGCCCCCTTTCGCTTGGCCGCGACGGGGGTTTTTTCATTTGGGCCGTGCGCCCCGGAGGATGAAGATGGACAAGGAATGGAACACACGCACCAAGCTGGTGCATGGCGGCACGCGTCGCAGTCAGTGGGGCGAGGTCAGCGAAGCGATCTTCATGACCCAGGGATTTGTCTATGACAGCGCCGAGCAGGCCGAGGCGCGGTTTCTGGAAGCGGGCCCGGACGAATTCATCTATGCGCGTTACGGTAATCCGACGGTCGCCATGTTCGAAGAGCGCATCGCGGCGCTGGAGGGGGCCGAGGATGCCTTTGCCACCGCCAGCGGCATGGCGGCGGTCAGCGGGGCGCTGACCTCGATGCTGCGGGCGGGCGATCACGTGGTTGCGGCGCGGGCGCTGTTCGGCTCCTGTCTTTACGTGCTGGACGAGGTGCTGACCCGGTTCGGGGTCGAGGTGACATTCGTCGACGGGCCGGACCTGGACCAGTGGCGCGCGGCGATCCGCAAGGACACGCGCGCGGTGTTCTTCGAGTCGGTCGCCAACCCGACGCTGGAATTGGTCGATCTCGAGGCGGTCGCGGCGCTGGCGCACGGGGTCGGCGCGACGGTGGTTGTGGACAATGTTTTCGCGACACCGGTCTTTTCGCGCGCCATCGCGCAGGGCGCGGATGTGGTGATCTATTCGGCGACCAAGCATATCGACGGGCAGGGGCGCGCGCTTGGCGGCGTGATCCTGGGCACGCGCGAGTTCATCCGCGGCACGGTCGAGCCCTACATGAAGCATACCGGCGGCTCGATGTCGCCCTTCAACGCCTGGATCATGCTCAAGGGGCTTGAGACGATCACGCTCAGGGTCGAGGCGCAGGCGGCGACCGCGCTGGCGCTGAGCATGGCGCTTGAGGGCCAGAAGGGCCTCAAGCGCGCGATCTATCCGGGCCATCCCGGCCATGCGCAGCACGATCTGATGCTGCGCCAGATGGGCAAGGGCGGCACGGTGGTCGCGCTTGACATCGAAGGCGGGCAGGCGGGGGCGTTCCGCTTTCTGAATGCGCTCAGGATCGTGCTGATTTCGAACAATCTGGGCGATGCCAAGTCGATCGCCACGCATCCGGCGACCACCACGCATCAGCGCCTGCCCGACGAGCAGAAGGCCGCTCTGGGGATCACGCCGGGGCTGGTCCGCCTGTCGGTGGGCATTGAGGACAGCGAGGATCTGATCGCCGATATCGTTCAGGCTTTGGAGGCCGCGCGGGAAAAGGAATGATCCATCCGGTCGTTTCCGCCGTATTTCCTTTCGAAATTGGAAATATTTCCGCCGCGTGATTAGATATCACCGGCACCGGGACATAAGGGGCCAGAAATGAACATCCATACGCGGGAAATGTCGGATATGCCGGATCGCGAGGAAGCCAAGGCGGCGCTGGAACGTCTGCGGGCCTGGGCCGGGCAGGCCACGCCCGAGGAGGTTGCGGACCTTGATCCCGCGATTGCGCGCCTGTTGCCCGGACGTGAGCGGCCCAATTATCCCGACCTGTCGCGCACCTATCCCGAGGATTTCGAGGTCGACACGGCATATCGCAATTCGATGCCCGATCTGCAGAACGGCCCCAGTTCTCTGATCCGTGGCGCCAAGCAGCATTTGCAGCATGTGGGAATTTCGAATTTCCGCCTGCCGATCCGCTTTCACACCCGCGACAATGGCGATCTTACCTTGCAGACCTCTGTGACCGGCACGGTCAGCCTTGAGGCGGGCAAGAAGGGGATCAACATGTCGCGCATCATGCGAAGCTTTTACCGCCATGCTGAAAAGACCTTCAGCTACGAGGTGATGGAAGCGGCGCTGGACGACTACATCTCGGACCTGGATTCGATCGACGCGCGGTTGCAGATGCGGTTCTCCTATCCGGTCAAGCTGGCGTCACTGCGTTCGGGGCTCGAAGGATACCAGTATTACGATATCGCGATGGAGCTCGCCGAGTCGGGCGGGGTGCGGCGAAAGTTCATGCATTTCGACTATGTCTATTCCTCGACCTGCCCCTGTTCGCTGGAGCTGAGCGAACATGCCCGCGAGACCCGCGGGCAACTGGCGACGCCGCATTCGCAGCGCTCGGTGGCACGGATTTCGGTCGAGATCACCGGCAATGAGATGCTTTGGTTCGAGGACCTGATCGAGATTGCCCGCAAAGCGGTGCCGACCGAGACCCAGGTGATGGTCAAGCGCGAGGACGAACAGGCCTTTGCAGAGCTCAATGCCGCCAACCCGATCTTCGTCGAGGATGCGGCGCGGCTGTTTTGCGAGCAATTGCTCAAGGACGACCGGGTCGGCGATTTCCGTGTCGTTGCCAGCCATCAGGAAAGCCTGCACAGTCATGACGCGGTGAGCGTGCTGACCGAGGGCGATACCTTTGCCAGCGACAGCATTGACCCGCGCCTGTTCAGCACGCTGTTTCACGTCGGCTGACGCCTCGGTTTCGCGCAGCAAGGTTTGCGCGACTGCCTCATTCTTATGCAGTATCGGCCATGATGCGCGTTTTGCGGTCATGGCGCGGCGACGCGCGCGCCTGCGGGGATTCGTGACGCGGGGCGGGGCATGGGGTGTTTTATCCTCGTGTTACAGACGCGGTTTAGCGTCAGAACCATATTCAAGACCCCGAGGAGAGACTGATGACATCTGTTACAACGCCCCTCATGCTTTCGGCTGCGGGCATGCGCCTGTGTGGCTACCTTATCGAGACCAATCTGCGCGTCGCCCAGGAATTCGGGCGCGCGGCTTTTCAGAACAATCCGTTTGTTGTGGGGGTGCGTGTCAAACCCTCGGTTTCAGCGACGCCGCCCGCTGCAGCGGCCCCACGTGTCAAGGCGCAACCCAAGACGCCGCCAAGATCGCGCCCCAAGGTCAGCCCGCCCGCACAACGCAAGGCGCCGCGTCCGGCACCGGCTGCCGGTGCGCCTGCCAAGGTGAAAGCCGACGCCAAGACTGACGCCAAGGCCGAAACCAAACCGGTCCGCGCGCCCGCCGCCGACGCAGATCAGGCCAAGCGCCCGCGGGCACCATCAAAGCCCCCGGCCATGCCGGCCTCCAAAAGCGCCGCGATGACGGATGCACCGGGGTCGGACCAGACCTGACGCGCGCAAGTGCCTTGCGCTGAGCGCATCGCGGGCATGAGGAATTGTTGGTGGTAAAGTCAGCGTTGCTGACCTAGCTTTGGAGTGGGGAGGAAACCTGAAAGCACCTACAGCTCGTGAGGTTTCCAATATGACGACACTGACCACCAATATTTCGCATGCTCCCGGACGGTTTCTCGAGGGGATGAAAAGCATGTTTGCCGCCTTGGCCGTCGGGTTCGAGGCTCATGCCCGCGTTGCTTCGCGCCGCGCTCAGATCGAGGCGCTCGAGGCCAAGTCCGACGAGGAACTGGCCGGAATCGGCCTGCGTCGCGAAGATATCGTGCATCACGTCTATCGCGATCTGTTCTACGTCTGATCGCCTGAACGGACCGCGCCCGACCGGTTCTCCCGGTCGGGCGCGGTATCCTGCTTGACAGCGGCACGGGGCGAGGCCAACTCTGCGCGTCATGTTTGATATGCGCCCCGTCGGATATGTTGTCGGCCTTCTGGTCATGGCTCTTGGCGTGGCCATGCTGTTGCCGATGCTGGTCGATATCGCCCAAGGCCTTGGCCATTGGGCGGTTTTCGCGGAAAGCGCGATCCTGACCATCCTGATCGGCAGTCTGGTTGCACTGGCCTGCCGCAACGGCGTGCGCGCCGGGCTTACAATTCAGCAGACCTTTCTTCTGACCACCGGCGTCTGGTTCATTCTGCCGTTTTTCGGGGCATTGCCCTTCATTCTGGGCGCGACCGAGGCGCGGCTGGTGGACGGGGTGTTCGAGGCGATGTCGGGCCTGACCACGACCGGATCGACGGTGCTGTCGGGGCTTGATGAGCTACCCAAGGGGCTGCTCTTGTGGCGCGGCATCATGCAATGGTTGGGGGGGATCGGGATCATCGTGGTCGCCATGGTGTTCCTGCCCGAGTTGCGGGTCGGTGGGATGCAGGTGTTCCGCTCGGAAGCATTCGACACGATGGGTAAGATCCTGCCGCGCGCGACGCAGATCGCCTCCAGCATATCGACGATCTATGTTGCGATCACGCTGCTTTGCATCGCGGCCTATCTGCTGACCGGGATGAACCCGTTTGACGCCACGGTGCATGCGTTGACGACTGTTTCGACAGGTGGCTTCGCGAATTACGATGCCTCTTTCGGGCAGTTCACCGGCGCGGCGGAATGGGTTGCGACCGTGTTCATGATCCTGGCGGCGCTGCCTTTCGTGCGCTATGTGCAGCTTATCGCGGGCAATCGCTCGCTTTTCCGTGACAGTCAGGTGCAGGCATTCCTGCTGACCATCGCGATCCTGGTGGTGGTGGCGGCCTCGGTCCTGATGTCGGTCTTTCCGCATCACCCCGAACAGGCCCTGCGCGAGGCGGCCTTCAACATCACCTCGATCATCAGCGGCACAGGCTATGCCAGCGTGGACTACATGGGCTGGGGGTCATTCCTGGTGTCGGTGTTCTTTTTCGTCGGGCTGATCGGGGGCTGTGCGGGATCGACCGCCTGTTCGGTCAAGATCTTTCGCTACCAGATCCTGTTCGCATCGGTCAAAGCGCAGCTTGGCCGGATCCATTCGCCGCATGCGGTCTTTACGCCGCGCTTCCAGGGTCGCACGATCGAGGATGACGTTCTCAATTCGGTGATGACCTTTTTCGTCTTTTTCATCGTCTCGCTTGGCGTGTTCGCGGTGGCACTCGGATTGACGGGGCTGGACTTCGTCACTTCGCTTTCAGGCGCCGCGACGGCGCTGGCCAATGTCGGCCCCGGCCTTGGCGATATCATTGGACCGGCGGGCAATTTCGCCAGCCTCAACGACGCCGCGAAATGGATTCTGATCTTCGCCATGCTTCTCGGACGATTGGAGATCATGGCCGTTTTCGTGCTCTTCACCCTCAGCTTTTGGAGAAACTGATGACCTCCCGTCCCCTTGGCGCACAGATAAGCCACATGCTCAAATCCCGTGGCGTCGATACGATCTTCGGCATTCCCGGCGTTCATAACCAGGAAATGTATCGCGGCATCGAAGAGGCGGGGATCACCCACGTGCTGGCCCGCCACGAGCAGGGCGCGGGTTTCATGGCCGATGGGTATGCGCGCGCCAGCGGCAAGCCGGGGGTGGCCTATGTGATCACCGGGCCGGGGCTGTGCAACATCATGACCCCGATCGGGCAGGCCTATTCGGACAGTGTGCCGATGCTGGTGATTTCCTCCTGCCTTGATGAGACGGCAGCACGGCGCGGCCAGTTGCACCAGATGAAGGATCAGGCGGGCGCGGCGCGCACCGTTGCCGACTGGTCAGAGACCGCAGGATCAGCCGAGGCCGCCTATGACCTCATTGACCGGGCGATGGCCGAATTCGCGCTGGAGCGCCCGCGCCCCAAGGCGCTGTCGGTGCCGATCCATCTGCTTGAGGGCAACGCGCCACCCGCGCCGCCGCCCCATGCGCCGGTGGTGTCGGGCAACGCGCTGCCCGACATGAGCGCGGCGATCGAGGCTCTGCGCGGGGCGCGTCGCCCGCTGATCGTGGCCGGGGGTGGCGCACGCGGCGCGGCAGCGGGTCTCAACCGGCTGCGCGAGGCGCTTGGCGCGGCCTGTTTCACATCCTACGCAGGGCGGGGCATCTTTGCGCCGGGCACGCCGCTTTTTTACGGCAGCTTCCTGGCGCGGCCCGGATCGGCGGCCGAGATCGCCAAGGCGGATGTGGTTCTGGCCGTGGGCAGCGAACTGGCCGAGGTGGATCACTGGCGCGACCATCTGGGACATGAAGGCACGCTGATCCGGGTGGATATCGATCCCGAGGTCCTGTCGGACATGCAGCGCGCCGATATCGCCATCGCGGCGCGCGCCGAACCCGCGATCGCGGCGCTGTGCGACGCCATCGCGCCGGGCGGCGAAAGCGCGTGGCAACAAGGCGAGATCGACGCCGCGCGCGGGCGCTGGCAAAGCGAGGTCGAGGCGCTGCTTCCCGGTATCGGTGCGGTCTGTGCCACGCTGCGAGACAGCCTGCCCGAGGGGACGATGATCTTTTCGGACATGACGCAGATCGCCTATACGTCCAACGAGATATGGGAGATGGACGCGCCCGGCCTCTGGCATCATCCCAACGGGTTCGGCACGCTTGGCTATGCCATGCCCGCCGCGATCGGCGGGGCGGTGGCGCGGCGGGGCCTGCCGACCATGTGCATCGCGGGCGATTACGGTTTTCAATACACGCTGCCCGAGCTTGGCGTCGCGGTCGAGCTGGAGCTGCCCTTACCGATCCTGCTTTGGGACAATGGCAAGCTCAAGGAGATCGAGGATCACATGATCCGCTCGCAGATCGCCCCCAAGGCGGTCGAGGCCCATAACCCGGATTTCTGCGCCTTGGCGCGGGCTTACGGGGCCGGGGCCGAGGCGCCTGAAACCCTTGATGCGCTGGCACGCACGGTGACACAGGCGTTCAGCGCCAAGGGGCCGACGCTGATCCGTGTCAAATCGGATATCGTCTGAGGTCTATTCCCAGCAACTGACCAGAACGGTCATGCCCGCGGCGCGATCGGTCAGCGCCTCGGGCGGCATCTGGCCGGTATCGGATGTCTTTGCGGGCGTGATCCCGGCCTCTTCCAGCAGGCGCCTGAGCACTGCGTTGTCGGCGGCGAAGCTGACGCCCTGCGGCAGTTTGCGATCATCGCGCCGGTTAGGCAGCAACATGCCCAGGACCGCGCCCCCGGCATCCACAACCGGGCCGCCGGCATCGCCGTCAAGCGCATTGAGCGCAAGGCGTTTCACGTTGTCCTCGCCGTTGAGACCGTGCAGGTCGGCCAGTTGCCCGAAGGTCAGGGTCGGCGCACCCAGCACGCCGCCATAGGAATACCCGGCCACGGCGATATCCGATTGCAGGCGCGGCACCGCCTGCTGGAATGCGGCCACGGCGATCGGGGCCAATGTCTCGAGCGGTCGCAGCACGGCGATGCCCAGCCCGTCGTCGCGGGTGGCGACTTCGGCCTCGTGATCGTCGTCGATGGTGATGCGCGTGCAGCCCTCGACCACATCGGCGGTGGTGACGACCGTGCCGCCCTGATCGACGAAAAAGCCCGAGCGGTTCAGCCGCGGCTTGCGAATCTCGAGGCCAGACACGAGGTCTAGGTTCTGAGAGGCGGAGCCCGCGGCCGGGTCCAGCACGCCGTCGAGCCGCGTAAAGCTGTCCTGCATCCGGCCCAGAAGGCGGGTGCGGCGCTCTTCGTCGCCGGCGGGCCAGATCAGCGCGAAACCCTTGATCGTTCCTTCTTCAAGCCAAGCCTGCGCATGGGTGATCTGCAACGCGCCTTCGCCGATCAGCGTGAAGCTGTCGCCATCAAGCGAACGCGGGCCGGTCTCGGGAACGATCCTGAGCGTCTGCATGATGTCATAAAGCCCCGCCAGCGTGTCTTGCGTGCCTTGCTGGCTGATCAGAAGAACGCGGGCGTCCACATCGCCGGTGGCGTCGTAATGGGCGAAGGGCGGTTCGTATTTCTCGAAGGCGACAAATTTGGTGGGCATCTCGATGGCAATGCCGGCATCCGTGTCACGCACCAGTTCAAGCCCCAGACCTTCGAGCACCGCGTTATACTGCGCCAGCAGTTCGCCGCGCTGGCGGGTGGTCAGGATACCGGTGGTGTCATGGCCGTTGGCCTCTTGCCAGCGCGCCATGGATGCGCGGGTGCCGCGTCCGAAGGCGGCGTCGATGGCGCCGTTGTAATGGCCAGCCCATTGCAGGGCCTCTTGCAGCCCGGCGCGCTCCTCGCGGGTCAGTTCGCGTTCGCTGGCGCGGGCTTGGGCAAGGGTTTCATCGGGCGGCTCAATCGCGGCGGGGGCGTCCTGCGGCGCGGGGTCGGGTTCGGCGGTGGTTTCAGTTGTCACCACGTCGTCTTGCGCCGTCTCGGTGAGCGGGGCGTTCAGGTCGAGCGGCGGCTGGTTCAGCGCATTGGCCCCGATGGGCCAGAATTGCTGGCGGTAATCGGAGCTGCGCGCGATATAGCTGTCGCGCGGGATCAGCCCCTGAAGGCGCAGGCTGCGCAGGATGCTTTCGGCGTCGTCGCGGACATAGGGCCCAAGCGCCACGGCATACCAGCCGCCGCCAAGCGAGAAGCCGTTCACGTCCTCGAGCTGTGCGGCATAGTCGCGGATCCGCGTGCGGGCTTCGGCAAGGCTGGGCTGGGCCTCGATCTGGACCCAGACGGGCTCGCCCTGCTGCGCGCGTGCGCCTGGTGCGACAACAAGACATGCGCAAACCAACGCGATAAAAATCCGTACCATGAAGACCCCTTGCCCCTTACCCGTCGTGTTCTGAAAGCTGCTTCAGAACCTTTTAGCAAATCTGCACCGGCATGCACCCAAAAATATGGTGAGCCGCGCAATTGACCCTGCCCTGCGGGGGCCGTAGGTAAGAGCGGCGATTTTCAGGGCGGGACCGGAGACGATCATGGCGGAAAAGACCAGCAAGCCGCGCAGTTTTCAGGAAGTCATCCTGCGCCTGCAAGCCTATTGGGCGGCGCAGGGCTGTGCGATGATGCAGCCCTATGACATGGAGGTCGGAGCGGGCACCTTTCACCCGGCGACGACGCTGCGCTCGCTTGGCTCAAAGCCCTGGGCGGCGGCCTATGTGCAGCCCTCGCGCCGCCCCACCGACGGGCGATATGGGGAAAACCCCAACCGGTTGCAACACTATTACCAATACCAGGTTCTGATCAAACCCAGCCCGCCCGACCTTCAGACGCTGTACCTTGGCAGCCTCGAGGCGATCGGTATCGACATGGCACTGCATGACATCCGCTTTGTCGAGGACGATTGGGAAAGCCCGACGCTTGGCGCGTGGGGGCTTGGCTGGGAAGTGTGGTGCGACGGTATGGAAGTGAGCCAGTTCACCTATTTCCAACAGGTCGGCGGACATGACTGCCATCCGGTTTCGGGCGAACTGACCTATGGGCTTGAGCGTCTGGCGATGTATGTGCTGGGGGTCGATCACGTAATGGAAATGCCGTTCAATGACCCGGGCGCGCCAATCCCGCTCAGCTATGGCGATGTGTTTCGCCAGACCGAGCAGGAATACAGCCGCTGGAATTTCGATGTCGCCGATACCGAGGTTTTGCTGCGACATTTCCAGGAGGCCGAGGCCGAATGCGAAGCGATCCTGGCGCAGCCCGCCGAGGACCCCAAGACCGGCCAGCGGATCATCATGGCGCATCCTGCCTATGATCAATGCATCAAAGCCAGCCATATCTTCAACCTGCTGGATGCGCGCGGAGTGATCTCGGTGACCGAGCGGCAGGCCTATATCGGCCGGGTGCGGGCGCTGGCCAAGCAATGCGCCGACGCCTTTGTCACCACCGAAGCCGGGGGGCATGCTGCCTGATGGGAAAGATTCTTTCAGTCGCGATCCTGCTGAGCGCTTTGGTGGCGGGCGTGGCGCTCTATTATCTGCAGGTCTATGCGTTCTACGAAGAGGTGCCGGGCAATGGGCGCGACGATGTGCAGATGACGTCGCTTGTTTCGGGTGAGCCCGAGGTGATCCTCTATGATGATTTCCGGGCCATCGATTCCGACAGCTCGCCGATCCGCTACCGCGCCTGTTTTTCCACCGCGTCAAGCCAGGCGATGCTGAGCGAGACCTATGAGGCCTACGAGACAGCCGAACCGCGGGTCGCGCCCGACTGGTTCGACTGTTTCGACGCCGAGGCGATCGGCGCGGCGCTGGATCAGGGCAGCGCGCTGGCCTTTCTTGGTCAGAAGGACATCGAATACGGTATCGACCGGGTGGTCGCCGTCACCGAGGACGGGCGCGGCTATGTCTGGCATCAGATCAACCATTGCGGCGAGGTCGTATTCGACGGCCAGCCCGTGCCCGAAGATTGCCCCGAACCCCCGAATGGGAACTGATTGATATGCCTGATCTTTTGATCGAACTCTTCTCCGAGGAAATCCCGGCCCGCATGCAGGCCCGCGCCGCCGAAGCGCTGCGCAGCCGCATGACCGACGGGCTGGTCGAGGCCGGCCTGACCTATGCGGGCGCGCGGGCCTTTTCGACGCCGCGCCGGTTGGCGTTGGCGGTGGAGGGGGTGCTTGGCGAAAGCCCGACCACGCGCGAAGAACGCAAGGGGCCGCGGGTGGATGCGCCTGACAAGGCGATCGAGGGGTTCTTGCGCGGCGCGGGTCTGACGCGCGACGATCTGGAAACCCGCGACGACAAGAAGGGGCAGGTCTATGTGGCCACGATCACCAAGCCCGGGCGGCCTGCGGATGTGATCGTCGCCGAGGTGCTTGAGGCGGTAATCCGCGACTTTCCCTGGCCCAAGTCGATGCGATGGGGGGCGGGCAGCCTGCGTTGGGTGCGCCCGCTGCATTCGATCCTGTGCATCCTGAGCGACGAGAGCGGCGAGGCGCGCGTGGTCGATCTGGAGATCGACGGGATCCGAGCGGGCGACAGCACCGAAGGTCATCGCTTCATGGGCACGGGGCGGTTTTCCGTTGCTTCCTTCGAGGATTACGAGGCAAAGCTCAAGCGCGCCCATGTCATTCTGGACGCCGAGGCGCGCGCCGATCACATTTGGCAGGACGCCACCAATCAGGCCTTTGCGGCGGGGATGGATGTCGTTGAAGACAAAGGACTTCTGGCCGAAGTCGCGGGGCTGGTGGAATGGCCCGTGGTGTTGATGGGGCAGATCGACGAGGATTTCCTGGGCCTTCCGGCCGAGGTGCTTCAGACTTCGATGAAGGAACATCAGAAATTCTTTTCGGTGAGAAACCCCAAGACCGGACGGATCGAACGTTTTGTCACTGTCGCGAATATCGAGACCGAAGACCATGGCGCGACCATTCTGGCGGGCAATCAGAAGGTCCTGTCGGCGCGGCTCTCGGATGCAAAATTCTTTTGGGAGAATGACTTGCGCATCGCGCGCGCTGGCATGGACGCCTGGGTCGAGCACCTGGGCCATGTGACCTTCGAGCGCCAGCTGGGAACGCAGGCGGCGCGGATCGCGCGGATCGGTGCGCTGGCGGGTGAGGTGGCGCCGGAGCTGGGTGCGGATGCCGGTCTTGCGGCGCAGGCGGCGCGGGTGGCAAAGGCCGATCTGAGCTCGGAAATGGTCTATGAATTCCCAGAATTACAAGGGCTTATGGGGCGTTATTACGCCGAGGCCGCGGGCCTTCCACCCGAGGTAGCCGCCGCCTGCGAAGAGCATTACGCGCCGCTTGGGCCGTCGGACGATGTGCCCCACGCGCCGGTGTCGGCGGCGGTGGCGCTGGCGGACAAGCTGGATACGCTGACCGGGTTCTGGGCGATCGACGAAAAGCCGACCGGATCGAAGGATCCCTTCGCGTTGCGGCGCGCGGCACTGGGCGTGATCCGTATCGTGCTGGATGGCGGATACCGGATCAAACTGGACAGATATATTGATGCGCAGCTTCTGCGACACAAGATAAGCCTCAACCGCGCCCGTGCGAGCGAAGGCGAAATCGACACGATGGAAGAGATTCTTGACGAAATCGCGGAGCACGGTGTGTTCGGGGCGGCGTTTCGTGCGGTGATGGACAGGCTTCACCACAAGGACGGCGCGCCGGAGACGGGCGAGGGCAGCCTGCTGCGCAGTGTGGGCGGACTGGTGCCGGATCTGAGCACGGATCTTCTGGCCTTTTTCCACGACCGCCTGAAAGTTTACCTTCGCGATCAGGGGCTTAGGCATGACGTGATCGACGCTTGCCTGACCCTCGACGGGGGCGACGACCTGACGCTGATCGTGGCGCGGGCGCGGGCGTTGGGGGATATTCTGGAGACCGAGGACGGGGAAAATCTGGTGCAGGGGTTCAAGCGGGCCAACAATATCCTGAGCCAGGCGGAGGAACGCGACGGCGTGGAATATTCCTTCGGACCGGACCCGAAATTCGCGGAAGTCCCTGAAGAAAAAGAGCTTTTCAAGGCTCTCGACGCGGCGGAAAATGAGATCGCCAAGGCCAATGCGAACGAAGACTTCGTCGGGGCGATGGCCGCGATGGCGGCGTTGCGGGCGCCCATCGACGCATTTTTCGAGGCGGTGCAGGTCAATAGCGACAATGATGTTTTGCGCCGTAACAGGTTGAACCTGCTTGGAAAAATCCGCGATATTTGCCTTCAGGCCGCCGATCTGACGCGTCTGGAAGGCTGAGCGCGCCACCCGCGCGGGCGACAGGCGGAAATTTGGTACAAAACGTCCGTTTTGTACGCCGGTTTTGTACGGGACTCAGCGCAGGCGCGATCATTTATGTACAAAACCGCCCGGCGGGGCGATTTCGGTGTCGCAAAAAGGGGGTGCGCGCCATTGAACCGGACGCCGTGACAGGGCGCGCGGGGAATCTTTTCGAGCTGCCCCTTGCCATGCGATGGATCGCGCGTATTCTGCGCCAATTCAGCAAAGGTGCCGCAGTGCAGCAAAGCGATCCAGATATCACCCTGATCACGGCCTCGGCGCCCATGGCGGCCCATACCCATGGCGGGCGTGCCAAGTGCCTGCAGCGATTGGTGCGGCTGGAGATGCCGGTGCCGCGCACCATCGCGTTGTCGTTCAACGCGGTGCATGGAATCGCCGCCGGCGAGATGCCCGACATGGAGGCGCTGCTGGTGCCGTTCGATTCCGAGGCGCTGCTTTGCGTGCGCCCGTCATCGGAGGACCCCGATTGGGGCGGGCCGGGCGCGGTGCTGAATATCGGGATGAATGACGGCAAGTTCGTGCAGTTGAGCGACCGGCTGGGCAAGGTGGCGGCAGCGGAGCTTTATCTGCGTTTCGTGCAATCCTATGCGATCCATGTGGCGCGGCTGGACCCGGACATGTTCGACGAGGTGTCGGACGATCCGGTCATCGGGCTGGGCCAGGCGCTGCGCGCCTATGAGGACGAGACCGAAGAGGATTTCCCCCAGAAGACCGCCGTGCAGCTGGCCGAGGTGCTGCGCTCGATGGCGCGGGCCTGGGAGGGCACCACGGCGCGGCTGTTGCGACAGGCCAAGGGCGCGCCCGCGGATGCGGGGCTGGGCCTTGTGGTGCAGGAGATGGCCTTTGGCCTGGGGCAGGGGGAATGCGGCTCGGGGGTGATGCAGCTGGTGGACAGCCAGACCGGCGCGCGCCAGATCACCGGGCGTTACCTGAGCCAGAGCCAGGGGCGCGAGGCGCTGAGCGGCGGCGCGGGGGCGCTGTTCCTTGAGCGCGATCCGCGCGGGCCGTCGCTGGAAGAGCTGGCGCCCGAGGCCTTTGCGACGCTGAAATCCTGCACTGAACTGATGCGCGGCAAGCTGCGCGAGGAAATGCAGGTGGAGTTCACCATCGAGAACGGCGCGGTCTATGTGCTGGACGGGGTGCGCGTGGCACGTAATGCCCGCGCGGCGGTGGCGATCGCGGTGGCGCTGGCCGAGGATGGGATTATCGCGCGCGAGGATGCGTTGATGCGCATCGAGCCGCGCGCATTGAATGAATTGCTGCATCGGCAGGTTGACCCGGAGGCGGCGCGCGATGTGCTGACGCGGGGCGTGGCGGCAAGCCCCGGCGCCGCGTGCGGGCGCATTGTCTTTACCGCCGGGGCGGCACAGGCGGCGGCGGCACAGGGCGAGGCGGTGGTGCTGGTGCGCCGCGAAACCAGCCCCGAGGATATTCGCGGCATGCATGCGGCGGTGGCGGTGCTGACCGAGCGCGGCGGCATGACCAGCCATGCGGCGGTCATCGGGCGCGGTATCGGCCTGCCTTGCGTCGTCGGGGCCTCGCAGATCGGGCTTGATCCGGTGCGCAAGCAACTCAATCTGCCTGATGGGCGGGTTCTGAAGAAGGGTGACACGATCACCATAGACGGCACGAATGGCGAGGTTCTGGCGGGAGAGGCGCCTCTTTTGGAGGCGGCGCGCGATGAATCCTTCCAGACGCTGATGAGCTGGGCCGACCTTGTGCGCGATATCGCGGTGCGGGCCAATGCCGACACGCCCGCCGATGCCGAGGTTGCCCGCAATTTCCGCGCCCAGGGGATCGGGCTGTGCCGCACCGAGCACATGTTCTTCGAGGCGGACCGCCTGACCGTGATGCGCGAGATGATCTTTGCCGATTCCAGCGAGGATCGCGCGGCGGCGCTGGACCGGCTGTTGCCGATGCAGCGGGCGGATTTCATCGACCTCTTCCGCATCATGCAGGGGCAGCCCGTCTGCATCCGGCTGTTCGACCCCCCGCTGCATGAATTCCTGCCATCGGATCGCAGCGGCATGCGTGAGTTGGCCGAGGCGCTGGATCTGCCCTTGTCTGACGTGACGCGGCGGGTCGAGGCGCTGGGCGAATACAACCCGATGCTGGGGATGCGCGGTGTCCGGTTGGGCATTACCGTGCCCGAGATTTACGACATGCAGGCGCGCGCGATCTTCGAAGCGACCATCGAGGCCAGCCACGAGGGCGCGCCGGTGGTGCCCGAGATCATGATCCCGCTGGTCAGCGCCATGCGAGAGGTCGAACTGGTCAAGGCCCGTATCGACGCGGCGGCGGCGGCCGTGCGCAGCGAGAGCGGTCAGGATTTCACCTATCGGCTGGGCGTGATGGTGGAAACGCCGCGCGCGGCGTTGAGGGCGGGGGATATCGCGCCGCATGTGTCGTTCCTGAGTTTCGGCACCAATGACCTGACGCAGATGACCTATGGTCTGAGCCGCGACGATGCGGGGCGTTTCATGTCGGCCTATGTGCAGCAGGGCGTTTACCCCGAGGACCCGTTTCACACGCTGGATGTGGACGGGGTGGGAGAGCTGTTGCGCATCGGCGCCGAGAGGGGGCGCGCCGCCAAGCCCGACCTTGTGCTGTCGATCTGTGGCGAACATGGCGGCAACCCCGAATCAATCGCCTTCTGCCGGGAGGCGGGATTCGACTATGTTTCCTGTTCGCCCTTCCGCGTTCCCGTGGCGCGACTAGCTGCCGCACAACTGGCCGTAAAAGGCAGGATCGGGTAGGGCGCGCGCGCTGAAGCCACAAGATATGCGAATGCGCGCTGCGCCGGGATCGGCGAAAATCCGGTCGTTTTCCGCTTGGGAATGTCGCGGACTGGACGCGCCCTGCGATATTGACTATGTGCCCCGGATACTTTTAGCGGCCGACTGGGGGCCGCGATGGGGGATTCAAAATGTTCAGACTGATTGTCATGTGCTGCATGGCGCTCGGCACCGTAGCTGCCGCGGATACGCCGGTGAAGCGTCTTTTCGAACAGGAACGTCTGGCGCTGGGCCAGATTTCGGGCGAGCGGCGGGCCAGCTATCTGGCGCGCCCCGAGGCGGATGTGGAATATTCGCGCGACTGGCTGGCGCAGGTCGATGCCGTCAAGGGCGGTGAAGAGTGGCAATGCCTTGCCGAGGCGCTGTACTTCGAGGCGCGCGGCGAAAGCGTGCGCGGGCAGTTCGCCGTGGCCGAGGTGATCATGAACCGGGTCGACAGTGTCGAGTTTCCGGATTCGATCTGCGGCGTCGTGCATCAGGGCACCGGGCGCAAATACGCCTGCCAGTTCACCTATACCTGCGATGGCCACGAGGAGATCATCGCCGAGAAGGGGGCTTATCGCCAGGTCGGCAAGGTTGCAGGGCTGATGGTGGATGGTGCGCCGCGCCGTCTGACCGAGGGCGCCACGCATTACCATACGCGGGCGGTCAATCCGCGCTGGGCGCGGGCCTTTGCGCGCACCGCGACGATCGGGGTGCATCATTTCTATCGCATGCCCACGCGGCTTTCCTCGAACTGAGCGCGGGGGCCGGAAAAACCGGTTGACTCGGGCGCGCGCGCCTATAAAAGGCGGGCTTCATGACGAATTTCACGGGCGCGCAGCGCGTCCGGTGCAGGAGACAGCAAAATGGCGAAGCCGACGACCATCAAGATCCGTCTGAACTCGACCGCAGGCACGGGCCATTTCTACGTGACGAAGAAGAATGCGCGCACCATGACCGAGAAGATGGTGGTGCGCAAATACGACCCGGTAGCGCGCAAGCATGTCGAGTACAAGGAAGGCAAGATCAAGTAGGATCGAGCCGACCCGAGGTTGAGGAAAGCCGCGCCGTCAAGGTGCGGCTTTCTTGATTCCGGGGGTGGTTGCGGGGCAAGGCCGGGGGGCCGGCCCCCCGGACCCCCCGAGGTATTTGAGGCCAGATGAAGGGGCGGCGTGGGTCAGGCGCAGCGCGCCGGGCGCCGGTGACAGGCGGGTTCCCGGTGCGCTGCATTGCGTGCCGCTTCTTCTGGGGGTGTCTGATTTGCGAGGGACGCAGACCGGGGGCATATCGCGCGGGGTGCGAAAAAGCCCGCCAAGGCGTTTGCTTGGCGGGCTTTGCAAGGATCAACAGGGTTCGGGGTGAGCGTTACTCTCTGGTCCCGAGCAGGTTCAGCAGCATGATGAACATGTTGATGAAGTCCAGATAGAGGCGCAGCGCGCCCATGATCGCGGACTTGCCAAGCCATTCGCTGTCGCCGTGCTGGGCATGGGCGAGATACTCGTTCTTGATGTCCTGCGTGTCGTAGGCGGTGAGGCCTGCGAAGATCAGCACACCGATGATCGAGATCGCGAACATGATCGCGGGCGAACCGAGGAAGATGTTGACGATCGAGGCCACGATCAGGCCGATCAGCCCCATGATAAGGAAGCTGCCCCAGCCGGAGATGTCCTTTTTCGTGGTGTAGCCCCAGAGCGACAGGCCCGCGAAGGCGATTGCCGTGATCAGGAAGACCTGGGCGATGGAGTAGTCGGTGAAGACCACGAAGATATAGCTGATGGACACGCCCATCACCGCCGCGAAGGCATAGAAGAAGAGCTGTGCGGCCGCCGCAGAGAGCTTGTTGATCACCGCGCTGAAGGCGAAGACCATGATCAGCGGCGCGAACATCACGATCCAGCGGGTGATCCCGGTGAACAGTGTTTGGAACATCGCCTCGTTGGTGCCGACAGCCCAGGCCGCGGCGAATGTCAGCAACATGCCCACGGACATGGTGCCGTAGACCTTGTTCATATGGGCGCGAAGCCCGGCGTCAATCTGGGCGGAACGGGCGCCAGCCCCCGTCCGGATTGTTTGAAACTCTGCCATTAATCCCTCCGACATGTGAACCAGAAAGCCCCGTTCTGGGGCTTTGCGGATAATATCGGTGAGGGGCGGTGGTTTTTCAAGCTTTACCGGAGGCGAAGCCTGCGGATTTACTCAATCTTGATGCCAATGCGCGGGCACGTCCCAGAGAGGGCGGCGAGATTCGGCCTCGGCGGCGGGCTGGTCGAGGCCGATATCCCTGAGCGCCTGCGTATCGAGCCGCGCGAGCTGGCGGCGCTGGCGATGGAGCGCAAGTAGGTCGCGCAGCGAGGGCGCGACGCGCCGGGAATGGGTTGCGGTGAGGCGGGGCAGGGTGAGGAATGCCATGGGTTTTGCCCTTTCCTGTTCGTGATGGGTTTGCGCGGTCATATTTTGTCTGTTGATATATGTGGCAAAGTTTGCCATTTTGAAAGCGAATGTTTGTTACCCATTCCATCAAGAAAGGTGATGCAATGCGCAATCTGGACATGACGACCCTGCGCTCATTCGTGGCGGTGGCTGATTGCGGTGGTGTCACCCGTGCCGCGGGGATGCTGCATCTGACGCAATCGGCAGTGTCGATGCAGATCAAGCGGCTGGAGGAGATGCTGGGCCTGACCTTGCTGGATCGCAGCAACCGCGCCATCGCGCTGACAGCGGCGGGCGAGCAATTGCTGGGCTATGCGCGCCGGATTCTGGAGATGAATGACGAGGTGGTGGGGCGCCTGACCGAGGAAAGCTATGAGGGCGAGATTGTCATCGGGGTGCCGCATGACGTGGTCTACCCGGTGGTGCCGAGGGTGCTCAAGGCCTTCAACGCCGACTTTCCGCGGGTGAAGGTGCACCTGAAATCGTCAAGCACGGTGGCGCTGCGGGCGGCATTGCAGAAGGGCGAGGCGGATCTGATCGTGACCACCGAGGAGGGCGTCGGGGCGGGGGGCGAGACCCTGACCGAGATGCCTTTGCGCTGGGTCGGGGCGCGCGACGGGCTGGCCTGGAAGAAGCGGCCCTTGCGGCTGGCCTTTTGCACCTATTGCATCTTTCGCCCGATCGTCCTGCGCCGGTTGGAAGAGGCCGGGATCGACTGGGAAATGGCGGTGGAATCGACCGAGGAGCGCACCATCGAGGCGCTGACCAGCGCCGATCTGGCGGTGGGCGCCTTGCTGGAAGACAGTATCCCGCCGCATCTGGAGGCGATCGCGCCGGGGGGCGCGCTGCCTGACCTGGGGGTGCAGAAGATCAATCTTTACATGCGCGGCGGGCGCGACGAGCTGCTTGAGCAGATGGCGGGGCTGCTGCGCCAGGGTTACGGCGCGCTGCGCCCGGCATTGGCGGCGAAGGTCAACGCGGCGTGACCACCACCTTGCCGGTCGATTTGCGCTGACGCAGCAGGTCGAGCGCCTCGGCGGCGCGGTCGAGCGGCAGCACATGGCTGACATGGGGCTTGATGCGCCCGGCCTCGTACCAGCGCAGCAATTGCGCCATGCTGTCGGTGACGACTGAAGGGCGGAACTTGAGGTAGCCGCCCCAGTAGAGGCCCATGACGCTCAGGTTCTTGACCAGCAGGTGATTGGCCTTGATCCGGGGCACGGTGCCGCTGGCGAAGCCGATGGTGAGGATGCGCCCCTCGGGGTTGCAGGCGCGAAAGGCGGCGTCGAACTGATCGCCGCCGACCGGGTCATAGACCACATCGACCCCGCCCAGATCCTTGCAGGCGGTGCGGATATCGTCGGTTCTGGCGTCGATCAGGTGGTCGGCCCCGGCCTTGCGGGCGATCTCGAGCTTGTCGGCGCCGCGCGCGCAGGCGATGACCCGCGCGCCCATCAGTTTGCCGATTTCGACGGCGGTGAGGCCGACGCCCCCGGCCGCGCCCAGCACCAGCAGGGTTTCGCCCGGTTGCAGGCGGGCCTTGTGATCGAGTGCGACATGGCTGGTGCCATAGGCGATCTGGAAGGCGGCGGCGTCGATGTCGCTCATGGAGTCGGGCAGGACCACGGCGCGGTCGGCGGGGAAGCAGCCCTGTTCGGCCAGCCCGCCCTGACCGGCGAAAACCGCGACGCGGCTGCCGATGGCGGGACGCGGCGCATCGGTATCGCGGGGCGTGTCAAGGGGTTCGCCAAGCGCCTCGACGGTGCCTGCCACTTCCATGCCGAGAGTGAAGGGGGCGGGCGGCGTATCCTGATAATCACCGCTGATCATCAGCAGATCGGCGAAATTCAGCCCACAGGCGCCGATGCGCAGGCATAGCTCGCCCGGCGCGGGAATCGGCGCGGGAAGATCGCGCAAGGCAGGGGCCGCTCCGGGCGAATCAATGTGAAAAGCACGCATGTCTGCATGATGCAGCTTGATCGACCGCTCGCAAGACCCTGTTTGCACAGGAGGAAACTGTGATGGCTTGTCAAGGTGCCAGCAGAGGTTGTATAAAGAAGGTCTCGATCCGGGCAAACGTTTAGATTGAGCGTGAAAGGTCAAGGTCACGTAAAGGATTAGTGTTCTATCTTGTGTTTTTCCTTGACGATGCTAAATTTGATGCGCACTGCACGGGATGCACGGCGCTCGTTAAAAATTATTTTTTGGTTCCTCACGAGGCACTCCGCATTCGCGATTGTCCGGAGCCAATGATCAGGGAAGGAACAGATGATGCCGCACCCCGTTGATGTGCATGTCGGCAAGCGGATCCGCCATCGCCGCTGGCTGGTCGGAATGACCCAGCAACAGCTTGCCGAAAGCGTCGGGATCAAGTTTCAGCAAATTCAGAAATACGAAACCGGGGCGAACCGGGTCAGCGCTTCGCGGCTCTGGGATATCGCCGATGCGCTGGGGGTCGAGATCAGCTTTTTCTTCGATGGCCTCGAGAGCGAGAACGGCCAGCGTCAGGGCAACGACAAGGTGCCTGCCGATCTTCTGGGGGACAAGGAAGCATTGGATCTGGTGCGCTCCTATTACGCGATCCCCGAGAACCAGCGCCGCCGTCTGTTCGATCTGGCGAGGGTTCTGAGCGACGTGGCTTGAGCCTGACCGCCGGGCGGTCTACCCATGGCGCAGGATGTGGCATGGGAAGGCGGCCCGGAACATGGATCATGACAATATCATAGCGACAGCCCACGCGATGGCCGATGCCGCGCGGGCTGCGGTATTGCCGTATTTCCGCTCGGGCGCGCTGGTGGCCGAGAACAAGGCCCAAGCGGGGTTCGATCCGGTGACGGCAGCGGATCGCGCCGGGGAGCGCGCGATACTGGACGTGCTTGAGGCGCGGCGGCCGCAGGATGCATTCATCGGCGAGGAATTCGGCGCGCGGGCGGGGCAGAGCGGCCTCACATGGGTCGTGGACCCGGTGGATGGCACGCGCGGGTTCCTGTCGGGCACGCCCACATGGGGCGTGCTGATCGCCATCAGCGACGAGAGTGGCCCGATTTACGGGCTGATCGACCAACCTTATATCGGCGAGCGTTTCGAGGGCGGTTTCGGTCATGCGCGCATGGCGGGACCGCAGGGGGCGCGCGCGCTGCAAGTGCGCGGCGAGCGGCGCTTGTCCGAGTCGATCCTGTTCACGACCTTTCCCGAGGTGGGATCGGATGGTGAGGCGGCGGCGTTTCGCCGGTTGGCCGGCGCCGTGCGGCTGGTGCGCTACGGGATGGATTGCTATGCCTATGCGCTGCTGGCGGCGGGGCAGATCGACCTGGTGGTCGAGGCGGGGCTCAATTCATATGACATTCAGGCGCCGATCGCGGTGATCGAGGCGGCGGGCGGGATCGTGACCGACTGGCGCGGGGGACCGGCGCATGAGGGGGGCAGGGTGCTGGCGGCGGCGGGGCGCGCGCAGCATGAAGCGGCGATGGAGTTGCTGGCCGATCTCTAGGCGGTTGCAAAGAGAGGAAAGGGAAAGCGATGCGGTATCTGATGATCGCGCTGGCCTGCGTGGTGATGGCAGGGGCGGCGCAGGCGCAGATGGATGATCTGGGCGATGCGGCGCGCAGCTGGCTCAATACGGTGCGGGCGCAAGCCGGGGTGGGGGCGGTGACGCCCTCGGCCAAGTTGCGCAAGGCCGCGGCGGCGCATGCGCGGGACCTGGCGGCAAGCGGCGCGTTCAGCCATCAGGGGTCGGATGGCAGCCAGGTGGGCGTCAGGGTGCGCCGGACTGGATACCGGTATTGCTTTGTCGCCGAGAACCTGGCCAAGGGGCAGGGCAGTCTTGAGGCGGTGCTGAAGGGCTGGATGGGATCAAAAGGACATCGGCGCAACATGCTGTCGCGCGAAGCGGAGGAATTCGCGCTGGTGCGCGGGCCGGGGAACCTGTGGGTAATGGTCCTGGGGCGCGCGGGCTGCTGAGGCAGGATGGGGGCGCTGCCCCCGTCGCCGCGAGCGGCGACTCCCCCGGAGTATTTGGAGAACAGTGAAAGCCCGGGGCTGTGGTCAGGCCGTCGGGGCGGTGGTTGGGGGCTCACCGGCGACGAGGACGGCGCGGATGGCACGGTCGTCGCCCATCATGATGGTGGGGAAGAGCGCCTCCCAGATGTCTTCGGCGCGGGCGTGACGCTGGGCGATGGCGGGGGTCGAGGCGAGGTCCAGAATGACGAGGTCGGCCTCCATCCCCGGTGCGATATTGCCGATGCGGCCCTGCATGTGGAGCGCGGCGGCGCCGGCGCCGGTCGCCAGCCACAGAAGTTGCGCGGGATGGAGCGCGGTGCCGGTCAGCTGGGCGATTTCATAGGCGGCGGCCATGGTGCGCAGCATCGAGAAGCTGGAGCCGCCGCCGGTATCTGTGGCGAGGCCGATCCGCTGGCCTTCGCAGAGACGTTGGCCGATATCGAAGAGGCCCGAGCCGATGAAGCTGTTGGAGGTCGGGCAGTGGATCAGCGCGGCGCCGGATTCGGCGAGGCGGGCGGCTTCGCGGGGGGCGAGGTGGATGGCGTGGCCAAAGAGCGCGCGTTCGCTGAGGAGGCCGTGGCTTTCATAGACATCGAGATAGTCGCGCGCGCCTGGAAAGAGCCGTTTCACCCAGGCGATTTCCTCGGTCTGTTCGCACAGATGGGTCTGCATCAGGCAATCGGGATGCGCCGCCCGGAGCGCGCCGAGCGCGTCGAGCTGCGCGGCGCTGGAGGTGGGCGCAAAGCGTGGGGTGATGACATAGGAGAGCCGGTCCACCCCATGCCAGCGGGCGATCAGCGCGGCGCTGTCGTCATGCGCGCTTTGGGCGCTGTCGCAAAGGCCGGGGGGCGCGTTGCGGTCCATGCAGGTCTTGCCCGCGGCGGCGCGCAGCCCGCGCGCGCGGGCCGCGGTGAAGAAGGCATCGACGCTGGCGGGATGCGAGGTGCAGAAGCTGACCGTGGTGGTGGTGCCGTGGGCCAGCGTGAGGTCGAAATAGCGCTCGGCGATCTGAGCCGCGTAAGCGGGATCGCTGAGGCGCATTTCCTCGGGAAAGGTGTATGTGTCGAGCCAGTCGATCAGGCGTTTGCCCCAGCTGGCGATGATCGCGGTCTGGGGATAATGGGCGTGGGCGTCGATGAAGCCCGCGCAGATCAGCTGCCCGTCATGGCGGCTGAGGCGCGCGCCGGGGGCGTCTGCGCGCAGCGCGTCAAGCGAGCCGGTGGCGGCGATATGGCCGTCGCGGATCAGCACGGCCTCGCAGAGCTGCGCGCACTGCGGCGCGTCGGCGGCTGCGCCGGTCAGGGGATCGGCATGAAACGAGAGCACATGGCCGGTGAGGATGGTGTCGCGGGGCATCTGCGTGCCTTTTGCCGATGGACTGGGCGGAGCGGTTCGGAGCCCTTCGGGACGGACGATAAGGCAGCGGGCGGGTGCGGTAAATCGGGCATTGTGATTGTTTTTCGCGCGCCGCTTCAGTACTCCTGCCATCAGGCGCAAGTGCGGAGGGTCTCATGGCGGAAGACGAGCAGCTGGCAGAGGCCGAGGGCGAACGCGAGGACAGTGCCTATACGCTCAATCCGCAGTCGGTGGCGCGGATGATCTATGCGGTCGATATCGACGACCGGGAGCTGCTGCTCAAGGAAATGTCCGAGCTGCACCCGGCCGATATCGCCGACCTTCTGGAACAGATCAACGCCTTTGACCGGCGCCGCCTGATCGAGCTTTACGGGCCGGATTTCGATGGCGACGTGCTGTCGGAACTTGATGAGGGGCTGCGCCAGGAGGTGATCGCCCTTCTGCCGCCCGACGTTCTGGCGGATGCGGTGCGCGACCTGGATTCGGATGATGTGGTCGATCTGGTCGAGGATCTGGAGGATCACGAACAGGAAGCGATTCTGAGCGCGCTGGAAGCGGGCGACCGGCTGGCGGTGCAGAAATCGCTGACCTATCCGGAATATTCCGCCGGCCGCCTGATGCAGCGCGAAGTGGTGATGGCGCCCGAGCATTGGAATGTGGGCGAGGCGATCGACTTTCTGCGCGACCAGGAGGATCTGCCGGACCAGTTCTATCACATCATCCTGGTCGATCCGCGCCTGCGCCCGGTGGGTAATGTCACCCTGGGCAAGCTGATGGCGTCGCGCCGCGAGGTTTTGCTGCAAGACCTGGTGGAGGAGACCTTTCACACCATTCCCGTCACCCAGGCCGAGGCGGATGTGGCCTATGCGTTCAACCAGTATCACCTGATCTCGGCGCCGGTGGTGGACGAGGATGACCGGCTGGTCGGCGTCATCACCATCGACGACGCCATGGCGGTGCTGGACGAGGAGCACGAGGAGGACATCCTGCGCCTTGGCGGGGTGGGTGATGAATCGAGCCTTTCGGACCGGATCATGACGACGGCGAAGGGGCGCGCGGTGTGGCTGTTCGTCAACCTGCTGACGGCGATCCTGGCCTCGGTTGTGATCGACCAGTTCGCCGATACGATCGGGCAGATGGTCGCGCTGGCGGTGCTGATGCCGATCGTGGCCTCGATGGGGGGCAATGCGGGCACCCAGACCATGACCGTCGCCGTGAGGGCGTTGGCGACTCGCGATTTGACGGCACAGAACGCGCTGAGGGTCATTCGCCGCGAAGTCGCGGTGGGGGCGCTCAACGGGCTGTTGTTCGGCGTGTTGATGGCGCTGGTGGCCGGGGTCTGGTTCGGGGTGCCGATGCTGGCGGCAGTGATCGCGCTGGCGATGATCATGACGCAGATCTGCGCGGCGCTGGGCGGGATCGTCATCCCGATGGGCCTGTCGAGGATCGGGATCGACCCGGCGCTGGCGTCGGGGCCGTTCGTGACCACGATCACCGATGTGGTCGGGTTCTTCGCCTTTCTGGGGCTGGCCTCGATGGTGTTGCTGTGAGCGATCTGCAGGCGATCAAGCAGGCCGCCCGCAAGGCCGCGTTCGCGCGGCGCAAGCTGGCGCATGACGCATCCGGGCCGGGCGAGGCGGCGCTGTTGTCAGGGGTGCTGGCGGGGTATCGCGGGGTGCCCGTTGCGGGCTACATGGCGATCCGCTCGGAGATCGACCCGTTGGCGGCGATGGAGGAGGCTGCGGCACATGGGCCGGTCGGCGTGCCGGTGATCGAGGGGCCGGGAATGGCGCTGACATTCGCACGCTGGAGCCCCGGCTGCGCGCTGAAGGAAGGCCCGTTCGGGGCGATGATCCCGGCGCAAGGCGAGGTCATGACACCCGAGATCGTGATCGTGCCGCTGGTGGCGTTTGACCGGCGCGGCGGGCGGCTGGGCTATGGCGGCGGGTTTTACGACCGCACGCTGGAGTTGCTGCGCGCGGCGCGCCCGACCATGGCGATCGGTTTCGCCTATGGTGCGCAGGAGGATGACTCGTTGCCGCTCGAGGCGACCGACCAGCCGCTTGACATGGTGGTGACTGAAGCCGAGGTGATCGAGATTGGCCACGCATGATTATAGCGCCCGCGTGGTGTGGACCGGCAATCAAGGCGAAGGCACCGCGCATTACGGCGCCTATGCGCGCAGCTGGAACGTGGAGACGCCGGGCAAGCCGGTGATCCACTGCTCGAACGACCCGCTGCTGGGGGGTGATCCGGGGCTGCATAATCCCGAGGACATGCTGATCGCGGCGCTGAGTGCCTGTCACATGCTGTGGTATCTGCATTTCGCGTCGGATGCGGGGATCGCGGTGGCGGGTTATGAGGATGAGCCGCTGGCGGCGGGCGAGACTGACGCGGCCGGTGCAAGCCGCTTTCTGAGGGCCACGTTGCGCCCGAGGATCACGGTTCCGAAGGGCACTGACCTTGCGGCGGCGGATGCGTTGCACGGGCGCATCCACGCGGTCTGTTTCATCGCGCGCTCGGTCAATTTCCCGGTCAAGATCGCCGCGCGCTACCGGGTGGCGGGCTGATGGGCGCGCGGGCGGGCAAACAGTGCTCTTGCCCTTCGGGGCTGCGGGACATACCACCTGTCACATGAGAATTCTGTTTCTGGGCGATGTCGTGGGCCGTGCGGGGCGGTCGGCGGTGGCCGATACCCTGCCAAGGCTGCGCGAAGAGTGGCGGTTGGATTTCGTCGTGGTGAATGGCGAGAACGCCTCGGGGGGGATGGGCCTCACGGGCGATCACGCGAGGGCGCTGCTGGCCAGCGGCGCGGATGTGCTGACGCTGGGCGATCATGCCTTCGATCAGAAGGACATGATTCAGTTCATCGAGAGCGAGCCGCGTGTGGTGCGACCGATCAACTATGCCAAGGAGGCGCCGGGGCGAGGGCATGGGGTGTTCCAGGATGCGCGCGGGCGCAAGGTGCTGGTCTGCCAGGTGCTTGGGCAGGTGTTCATGAAGCGCTGCTTTGACGATCCGTTCTCGGCGGTGGACGCGGTGTTGCGCGCGCATCCGCCGGGGGGCGCGGTGCAGGCGGCGCTGGTGGATGTGCATTGCGAGGCGACCTCGGAAAAGATGGCGATGGGGCATTTCTGTGCCGGGCGGGCGAGCATGGTGGTGGGCACCCATACCCATGTGCCGACCGGTGATGCGCAGATCCTGTCCGGGGGCACCGCGTTCCAGAGTGATGCTGGCATGTGCGGGGACTATGACTCGGTGATCGGAATGGACAAGACCGAGCCGATGCGCCGCTTTATCGGCGGCATGGCGCGGGGGCGGTTTCAGCCGGCGATGGGCGATGTGACCCTGTCGGGGCTTTATATCGAGACCGATGACCGGACCGGCAAGGCGACCCGCGTCGAGATGGTGCGCCAGGGCGGACGCCTGGCGCAGGCGGGGCCGTGAGCGCAAGGGCGCGCATTGATGCGCAAGGGGCTGCGCAGAAGGGTGCGACAGCGGAAGCCTCTTGTTCCTGTTCGCGCCATGCGGGATCATGTGACGGGTCGCGATGGTGGCCCGAGCGGCGCGGGTAGCGGGTGGTAACGATGGATTTTCTAGCGATGTCCCAGACGGCCCAGGGGATCAGCGCGCTGGTCGTGATGGCTGTGATGTTCGCCTTTTTCGTGCGCGAGGTATATCCACCCGAAGTGGTCGCGCTGGGCGGCGCGGCGGTGATGCTGATCTTGGGGCTGGTGCCCTATGAAACGGCGCTCGAGGTGTTGTCGAACCCGGCGCCCTGGACCATTGCGGCGATGTTCATCGTCATGGGGGCGCTGGTGCGCACCGGGGCGCTGGACCTGTTGACGGGGTTTGCCGACCGGCTGGCACGCACCAGCCCGCGCATGGCGATCGCGGTCTTGATGGGGGCGGTGGTTCTGGCCTCGGCGATCATGAACAACACCCCGGTCGTGGTGGTGATGATCCCGGTTTTCGTGCAGCTGTCCAAGACCTTGAACCAGACCGCCAGCAAGCTGCTGATCCCGCTCAGTTACGCGGCGATCATGGGGGGGACGCTGACGCTGGTGGGGACATCCACCAACCTTTTGGTGGATGGTGTGGCGCGCAGCGCCGGGATGACGCCCTTCGGCATTTTCGAGGTGACGCCGATGGCCGCGATCTTGGTGCTGTGGGGGATGCTCTATCTGACCATCTTCGCCCCGATGCTGCTGCCGCGCCGCGACAGCATGGCGACGATGCTGTCGGACCGCTCGAAGATGAAGTTCTTTACCGAGGCCGTGATCCCGCCCGACAGCAACCTGATCGGGCGCGAGGTGAACGGTGTGCAGTTGTTCAGGCGCGAGGGTGTGCGCCTGATCGACGTGATCCGGGGCGACCAGTCGCTGCGGCGCGACCTCAAGGGGGTCGAATTGCAGGTCGGCGACCGGGTGGTGCTGCGCACGCAGATGACCGAATTGCTGAGTCTGCAGCGCGACAAGAGCCTCAAGCGCGTGGATCAGGTGTCGGCGGTCGAGACCACCACGGTCGAGGTCCTGATTACGCCGGGCTGCAAGATGGTCGGGCGCACGCTGGGCGCACTGCGTCTGCGGCGGCGCTATGGCGTCTATCCGCTGGCGGTGCATCGGCGCAATCAGAACATCGGGCGGCAACTGGATGATCTGGTGGTGCGGGTCGGTGACACGCTGCTGTTGGAGGGCGCCCCCGAGGATATCCAGCGCCTGTCGCGCGAGATGGACCTTGTGGATGTCACCAAGCCCTCGGCAAGGGCGTTTCGGCGCGGCCACGCGCCGGTGGCGGTGGCGGCGCTGTTGGGGGTCGTGGCGCTGGCGGGGCTTGGGGTCGCGCCGATCCTGCCGCTGGCGGTGATCGCGGTGGCGGTGGTGCTGCTGACGCGCTGCATCGATGCGGACGAGGCGTTTTCCTTTGTGGATGGCCGGTTGCTGGCGCTGATCTTCGGGATGCTGGCGATCGGCGCGGCGCTGGATCATACCGGCGCCGTGGCGCTGATTGTCGATGCGGTGACGCCGGGGCTGGTCGGGTTGCCGCCTTTCCTGATCGTGCTGGCGGTGTTCCTGCTGACCACCACACTGACCGAGATGGTCAGCAACAACGCGGTCGCGGTGGTGGTCACGCCGATCGCCATCGGGCTGGGGCAGGCGATGGGGGTCGACCCGCGCCCGTTGGTGATCGCGGTGATGATCGCGGCGAGCTGCGCCTTTGCGACGCCCATCGGCTATCAGACCAACACGCTGGTTTATGGTCCGGGGGGCTACAGGTTCACCGATTTCATGCGGGTGGGTGTGCCGCTCAACCTGAGTATCGCGCTACTTTCAAGCGCGCTTATTCCGCTGTTCTGGCCGCTGTGATCCGTCGCTACGCGGTGTCCGCAGTGCCTCAGGGACGGCGGGACTCGGTTGTCAGCCGGCTCTGGAGCACGTCGATTTCCACATCCAGTTTCGATTTCCCGTCCTTGAGGTGTTTCAGGGTGCGGGTTTCGAACTGGTCCGTCAGCCGGTCCAGCATGCCGAGGTAACGCGCCTTGGCGTCGGCGTCCGCGATAGCGCCATGCAGGATGGCGAAACGTTCGGTGGCGTCGCGTGCGGCGTCGAGATAGACGCCCAGCAGGCGCCGCAGGTCGCGGTGGCGTTCGGGATCCTCGCGCAGAACCTGGAACAGGCGCTCGGCGCTGCGGCGCAAGCCCATGAAGCCGGTGTTGACCTCGGTGTCGCCGATGGTGGCGACCCGGGCTTCGATGTCCTTCAGCACGGTTGCGGCGTTTTCCAGGGTATCGTTGACGCGCAACGCCTCTTCGGCCATGGGACCGGTCACGCCCTTGTTCTTCAGTGGGTCGAGCCCGAAGGCGGTCATGAAAAGCCCCGAGGCGACAAGCCCCACCAGCGCGGCCTCGGTTGTGAGCCCGTGGCGCAGAAAGACCGTGGTGCCCACGGCCAGCCCCATCAGCGCCGCCGCCCCGAGTTTGAGCGGCAGCTTCGGTTTGCGGGCGATGGACGCCGCCTCATAGGCCTGCTCGGCACGCAGCCCCAGTGTCAGTGTCCAGATCGAGGTGCCGTAGAGGAGCATCAGGAAAAGCCCCTCGACCACCGACATGGCGACGCCGAAGAGGGTGGCGGACAGAAGCGGCAGGGTCGCGAAACCCAGGAACTGCGCGGATTTCAGGTTGCGCGGGGTTTTCGGCAGGCTGAAGGGCGACTCGGTTTTCTGGAACAGCATTGGCGCCCCCTCAGACAAGGCAGATACGGAAAATCAGGACAAACAGCACCAGATAGGCGGTATTCGCGATGAAGCCGCTGGAGATGAGCCCCGCTTCGAGGCTGGCGTTCAGGATGGCGGCGGACCGGTGGAACAGCCGCCGCGTGAAGCGCACGAGATGAACAACGGCGAAGATTGCGACGGCACACGCCAGGAGATAAGCAAAGTCAAACATGCAACCGAGGTAATATGTGATTGCGGCAAGGCTTTGGCACAATCCGGGCGGATCGGGGAAACATGGCTCTTTGCCGCCCCCCCCCACCGGCGCTGCGGGCCCCGCGAAGACGCCGCGCCTATAGCGGCCAGACCACCATGATCGTGGGCACCGAGACTGTGATCACGATGATTTCGAGCGGCAGCCCCATGCGCCAGTAATCGCCAAAGCGATAGCCGCCCGGCCCGAGGATAAGCGTGTTGTTCTTGTGTCCGATGGGCGTGAGAAACGCCGATGAGGCCCCGACTGCCACCGCCATCAGGAAGGCATCGGGCGCGGCATCGAGCCGGTTGGCGATCTCGATTCCGACGGGCGCGGCGACGATCGCCGTGGCGGTATTGTTGAGCACATCCGAGAGCGTCATCGTCACCGCCATCAGGATCGCGAGGATCGCCCAGGGGGGCAGGTCGCCCGCCAGCCCGACAAGCTGAGAGGCCAGCAATTCTGTACCGCCGCTGCTGTTGAGCGCCGCACCAAGCGGAATGAGCGACCCCAGTAGCACCACCACCGGCCACTCGATTTCGTCATAGAGATCGCGCATCGGGATGATCCCCGTCACCACGTAGCCCACGACCACTGCGCCAAGGCCGATGGGAAGCGGGACAAGCTGCGCGGTGGCGGCGGCCACGGCAAGGGCAAAAAGGCCGATCGCCAGCCATGCCTTTTTCTGCCGGGTGATCGACAGGCCGCGTTCGGCCAGGGGCAGGCAGCCCAGCCAGCGGATCACCTGTGCCCCGGTATCGGCGGGGGTGAGCAGCAGGAGGATGTCGCCTGCCATGATTTTCGCGCGGCGCAGGTTCTTGGTGACGCGGCGCCCCTGACGCGAGACCCCGACGATCACCGAGCGTTGGCGCCAGTGCAGCCCGACGGCCTGCGCCGAGCTGTCGGCGATGCGCGCATCGCGCGGCACCACCGCTTCGGTCAGGGCCAGCCCGTCGGTTTCGTCCTCGATGCGTTCGCGCCCGTCGGCATCGGTATAGGCCAGCCCGAGCGCCGCGCGGAAATCGTCGAGCGCCTCGGGCCGGGCCTCGAGCACGAGGATATCCTCGGCCTTCAGCGTGGCGCTGCGCGAGCTGCCATAGCGGCGCGTACCGTCGCGGATCAGACCGAGGACCGTCACATCGGTGCTGTTGGCGGCCTCGTCCAGATCGGCGAGCCGCTGGCCGACGGCGTCGCTGTCCTCGGGGACCGAGAGTTCGGCCAGATAGGCCGACGCCTCCTGCAGGGCGTCGACCGGGTCCGAGGAGGCGGCGCGGTCGGGAATGAGCCGCCAGCCGATCAGCGTGATGAATGCCATGCCCGCGATGGCCGCGACGGCGCCGACCGGGGCGAAATCGAACATCGCGAAAGATTGCCCCAGCTCTTCTTCGCGGATCGAGGCGATGATGATATTGGGCGGCGTCCCGATCAGCGTGACCATGCCGCCAAGGATGGTGGCGAAGCTGAGCGGCATCAGGCTCAGTCCGGGTGCGCGCTTGGCCTTGCGGGCGGACTGGATGTCGACCGGCATCAGAAGCGCCAGTGCCGCGACGTTGTTGATGAAGCCTGAAAGCACCGCGCCGACGCCACCCAGAAGCGCGATATGCCCGCGCAGCGAGCGCCCGCCATCCACCACCCTGCGGGTGATCATCTGCACTGCCCCCGCATTGACCAGCCCAGATGACACGACCAGCACCAGCGCCACGATGATCGTGGCCGGGTGGCCGAATCCGGTGAATGCCGTGTCATAGGGCACCGCCCCCAGCACCACCCCCAGCAGAAGCGCCGAGAACGCCACCAGATCATAGCGGTAGCGCCCCCAGATCAGCATCGCGAATACCCCTGTGAAAAGGCCGAAGAGAATGATCTGGTCGGTGGTCATGGGGCACTCCGTTCAAGTCGCCTAAGCCAACCTCATTGCGCGCGCGGGTGCAACCGGCTTGCGATGGCCCCCAAGGGTGCCCTATATCAGGCCAGATTCCGCGATAATATGATCGGAGGCACGCATGGCCGGCCATTCCAAATGGGCAAATATCCAGCATCGCAAGGGGCGTCAGGACGCTGCGCGATCCAAGCTTTTCTCGAAGCTTTCCAAAGAGATAACCGTTGCCGCCAAGATGGGCGATCCGGACCCCGAAAAGAACCCCCGCCTGCGCATGGCGGTGAAGGAGGCCAAGTCCAGTTCGGTGCCCAAGGACGTGATCGACCGCGCCATCAAGAAATCCCAGGCCGGCGACAGCGAGGATTACGAGGAAATCCGCTATGAGGGCTATGGCCCCAATGGCGTGGCGGTGATCGTCGAGGCAATGACCGACAACCGCAACCGCACCGCCAGCAATGTGCGTTCGACCTTTGGCAAGCATGGTGGCAACCTGGGCGAGACCGGCAGCGTCGGCTTCATGTTCGAGCGCAAGGGCGAGGTCAGCTATCCGGCGGATGCGGGGGATGCGGATTCGGTGATGATGGCGGCGATCGAGGCGGGCGCCGAGGATGTGGAATCCAGCGAGGACGGCCATATCATCTGGTGCACGGATACCGATCTCAACGATGTCTCGACGGCGCTGGAAGCCGAGCTGGGGGAAAGCGAATCCACCAAGCTGGTATGGAAACCCGCCACCACGACCGAGATGGACCTTGAAGGCATGCAAAAGCTCATGCGGCTGGTCGAGGCGCTGGAAGACGACGACGACGTGCAGCGCGTCACCACCAATTTCGAGGCCTCCGACGAGGTGATGGAGCAATTGGCCGCCGAGTAGGCCATCCCGCCCCGCACAACGCGAAAACGGCGCCCCGCGGGGCGCCGTTTTTTGCTTGGCGGGGGGTGGGACAATAGCTGCGAGAGCAAAAGATTGATAAATAGGGAAAACTCGATACAATTTGCATTTGCGACCTAGGTTTTTTGGGGGAAGTTGTGAGGTTTCTTTGCTGTGATCTTGGAGGTACGCGCGCGGACTGGGGCGTGTTTGAGACCGAGGAAAACCAGTTCGTTTTCCGATCGGAATTGGGCACCGCTGATCACGAAGACTTCTATGAAATGATGGATCACTTTTTGGTTGCCTACGAGAGTCATCTTGGCGCCGACGCAAAAATGATTAGAAACGCAACGTTCGGTGTGGCGGGACCTACCAATCACCAGAGCGTATGCCCCACAAATATCGAGGGTTGGGAAATCAACACGCAGACGACCAATGCGATCCTCGAGGATCACGGTCACAAAGGATTTTCCTCAATCATCAATGATTTTGAGGCGCTCGGCTATGGAGTTCTTCGCCTGTTCGAGGCCGGTTTCACTAAAGATGAATTCGAGCCGATTTACGGTCGTTTTCGAACGACGCCTGCGCGCGTGGGAGAAGATATCGGTTACCGATCCTTGGTATGTGGTCCCGGTACTGGCTTAGGTGTGGCGTGTCTTGTCGAAGGCTTAATGAAGGATGGATTTCCCTTCATCTTCAGTTCTGAGGGTGGTCATACCTCGATGGCGCCGGAAACGCCCGAGCAGTTGCGCTTCTTGGGGGATGGTCAGACCTTTAACGGCAAGCAGTCGTATGAGCATGCGCTGTCGCATGTCGGACTGCGTAACATTTACAATTTCTTCCGGAAGGCCGATTATAATGCTGAACCACATTACAGCATTTCTTCTAAGAAGATTGTCGAACTGGCAACTGATGGAGATCAAGCAGCGACAGATAGTATTGAATTGTTCTGCGAGTTGCTGGCGAATTTTTGTGGAAACGCGGTGCTTTCGTTCAACTGCGACCGGGGTGTTTTTCTCTGGGGCGGAGCCTTGCGGATCATGCCTGCAGATCTGATCACGAGCCGTTTTAAGAAGTACTATGCACGCCGTTGCAGCCATAGTGATCGGGTTGCGCGGGTGCCGGTCGTCCTACTGACGAATCCTGAAGTTCCCCTTTTGGGCTGTGTTCACCGCTCGGTTTTCGAGGTCGAATATGCAGATCCAGATGGATGATCTAATGGGGCTCAGAGAGTATCGCCGAGAGACATCCATGAGCCGTGCGGAAATGGTTCGTAAAGTGCAACCGCATCTGAAGGGCTTCGCGCTGAGCGAAAGTCTCCTCGCGCGTATCGAGGCCGGAGACGTTAGCGACGAACGAATTCGTGCGTTCGAGGACGCAGCGCAAAAAGCCTTTCCGGATCTTGAACCCTCGGACGCCGACGCGCGCAAGCGAGGGTCAACGGCGATGTGGTTGACCCGCCGTCGGCTGCTTCTCGGTGCTTTGTCGTGTTTTGGCATCGGTGCTATCGGGCTCTTCGTACTCTATCGCGATCACCCGCTGGCCGAGGATGCAGGCGAACTGATCAGTATCCTTTCTGGTTTGACGGCGATCATCGGTTTTGGCCTGGTGGTTTCGTCCTACGCGCGGCGAGACTGAGGCGAAGGCATGCAGAAGCTCATGCGGCTGGTCGAGGCGCTGGAAGACGACGACGACGTGCAGCGCGTCACCACCAATTTCGAGGCCTCCGACGAGGTGATGGAGCAACTGGCCGCCGAATAGGCCATCCCGCCCCGCACAACGCGAAAACGGCGCCCCGCGGGGCGCCGTTCGTTTTCAAGGCCCCCCGCATTCATCCGCGAGGGGCCATGACTGGCGGTCACTCGGGCAGCAGCACCTTGTCGATGACGTGGATCACGCCGTTCGATGCCATGATATCCGCGCTGGTCACGTTGGCGTCGTTGACGCGCACGCCGGGGCCGTATTTGCCGCCGCGCGCATCGATATGCACATTGCTGCCCTCGACGGTGGCGACGTTCATGCGCTGGCCGATCAACTGGTCCGATGTGACCGCGCCGGGGACGACGTGATAGGTCAGGATCTGGGCCAGCTTGTCCTTGTTGGCGGGCTCGAGAAGCGTGTCGAGCGTGCCATCGGGCAGGGCCGCGAAGGCGGCGTTGGTGGGGGCGAAGACGGTGAAGGGGCCGTCGCTCTTGAGCGTATCCACCAGCCCTGCGGCCTGAACCGCCGTCACGAGGGTCGAAAACTCGGGGTTCGACGCGGCGATGTCGACGATATCCTGCGGCGCCTCGGTATGGGCACAGGCGGTGAGCGCGCCTGCGGCGGCGGTGAAAATGGCGGCTTTGAGAAGGCTGCGGCGTTGCATGTGGTTATGTCTCCCTGACAAATGATCAATTCAAACGGATTACTCAAATCGTGCACTGAATACGCGTTCAATACGGTGCAGGATGGCGGGCGGATCAAAATTGGTGCGCATCGGGTTTTTCCCCAGAGGCCGTGACCGGCTGGCTCAAGGCCCGCGCGGCGAAGGCCGGGCGATCAGAGGGGCAGTGTATCACCGCGACAGCACGCGGTGCAGATTGAACCGTCCGCGCGCAGAGCCTATGCAGGGGCGCGGGCGAGTGGGGAGACCAGTTCATGCAGGCGATCGGGGCGGGGTTTGCGCTGGGGATATCGTTGATCCTGGCGATCGGGGCGCAGAATGCCTTTGTGTTGCGACAGGGGCTGAGGCGAGAGCATGTTCTGCCCGTGGTGCTGGTCTGTGCCATCTCGGATGCGCTGTTGGTGACGGCCGGGGTCGCTGGCTTCGGCGCGCTGACGCGGGCGGTGCCGGGGCTTGAAACGGTGATGCGCTATGGCGGTGCGGCTTTCCTGATCTTCTATGGTGCAAGGGCGCTCTGGGCCGCATGGCGGGGCGGCGAGGCGCTGGAGGCGGGCGAGGGCACGGCGAGTCTGCGGCGCGCGGTGCTGACCTGTCTGGCGCTGACATGGCTCAATCCGCATGTCTATCTGGATACGGTCGTGTTGCTGGGGTCGATCAGCACGCAATATGACAACCGGCTGGGCTTTGGCGCGGGCGCGGTGGCGGCGAGTTTCACCTTTTTCTTCGCGCTGGGCTATGGCGCGCGCCTGTTGGCGCCGCTGTTTCGCCGCCCGGCAAGTTGGCGGGTGCTGGACCTGGTGGTGGGGCTGGTCATGTGGGCGATCGCCGCCAAGCTGCTGGCGGGTTGAGGCGGGTTGAGGCGCGGCGCGCGAAAGGCTCAGTCCGGGTGAACGTCGCGCGGGCAGCGGGACCACATGTAGATGGACATCCAGTTGAAGCCGGGGTCGATGCCGCGCGCCTGCAGCCATTCTTCCTGCAGGCTGTAGGCCTCCCATTCGGGGGCGCCGATGCAGGGCCAGTCGCGGTTGAGCAGTTGCACGTCGTGGATCAGTTCATGCAGCAGGGCCGAGACATGGGTGGGGTTGTCGGCCTGCCAGGGGACGACCAGAAAGATGCGCCGCGCGGAGAGGTCATAGGCGGCGCGCAGTTGCGGATCGACCAGGAGGTCGCGGCCTTCGTAGCGGATGATCTCGCCGGTCATGCAAAAGCTGACGCTGGGTGGTGTTTGCAGGCTGCGGGTGATGTCGTAGCTGGTATGCGCACCGATCCACTGGGTCAGCGTGCGCATCAGTTCGGGCGATGGAAGGGCCGGGGCCGTGTCGTGGCAATCCTCGACCGGCTGCGCGGCAAGCGGCAGGGCGGCGGCAAGCCAGAGGGTCAGCATCAGCAGGACACGCATCATCGCAGCATGGCGTGGCGAAAGCGTCAGGTAAAGTCCGTTGGCAGGATGATCCGGGTTTCGCGCCACATCACGAAGAGAATCGCGGCGATCGCCAGAAGCCCGGTGCTGAGCATGATCCACAGAAGCGGGAAGGCCCCGGAACCCGGTGTCAGAAGCGCGCCCGCCAGCGCCGAGAGCGCCGCGCCGCCGCCGATCATCAGCGCCCCGGCCAGCCCGCTGGCGGTGCCCGCCAGATGCGGGCGCACCGACAGCGCCCCGGCGGTGGCGTTGGGGATCACCATGCCATTGCCGAGCCCCATCAGGATCATCAGCCCGAAAAAGCTGATCGGGCTGCCTTGCCCGGCGTAGAAAACCGCAAGGTTCAGGGCGATCCCGACGGCGTTGAAGAGCGTGCCCCAAAGCACCATGCGATTGACGCCGATGCGCACCGAGAAGCGGCCCGAGACGAAATTGCCCAGCATGTAGCCCACTGCGGGCGCGCCGAAATAGAGGCCAAGCTCGCCCGGCGCCAGCCCGAACACCCGGTCGCCCACGAAAGGCGCGCCGCCCAGGTAGGCGAAGAACGACCCCGACGACAGCGCCGAGGCCAGCGCATAGCCCCAATAGCGCTGTGAGGTCAGCAATTCGGGGTAATCGGCGATTTGCTGGCGCAGGGTCTGGCCCGAGCGCGGGGCGGTTTCGCCCAGATCGCGCCAGCTGAGCCATGTGACCAGAGCGCCAAGGATGAAGAGCGCCCAGAAATTCGCCTTCCAGCCGAAAAGCTCGTCCAGCACGCCGCCAAGCGCGGGGCCGAGCATCGGCACCACGGTCATGCCCATGGTCACATAGCCGATCATCGAGGCGGCCTGATCCTGTGGGACCATGTCGCGCACGATGGCGCGGCTGAGCACCATGGCGACAACGATGGTGGCCTGCGCCATGCGGAAGGTCAGGAACATGAAGGCATTGGTGGACAGCAGGCAGCCCAGCGTCGCCAGAAGAAAGATCGCCATCCCCCCAAGGATCACGGGGCGCCGGCCAAGCCGGTCGGAGATCGGCCCCATCAGGATCTGAAGGGCCGCATTGACCCCCAGATACAGCGCCACCGACAGCTGCATGAGCCGGTATTCGGTGTCGAAATATTCCGTCATCCCCGGAAGGCTGGGCAGGAAGATATTCAGCGACAGGGCCGAAATGCCCGCAAGAAGGATCAGGGTGACGATATGGGGAGGTGTCGCGCGATCCAAAAAGCGCGACGCTGGCAAATCGGTCATGTCAGAGGGTTAGGCCCGCGCAGGGCGCTTGTCCATGCACAGTTATCTGTGGCGGGATGCACAATTGCGGGGCGGGTAAGTGCGAATTTGCAGATATTCAGCTTAGCACCTCAACCTTTCCACATATTTGCAAATTTGCCGAATTCTGCTTTGTGAACTGGCCGGTTTTCCTTATGGTCGCGCAAAATCGCTAAGGGGAGCGCCATGAAAGACATTCTTCAGGAACTCGAGGACCGCCGCGGCGACGCCCGTCTGGGCGGTGGCCAGAAGCGGATCGACAGCCAGCATTCCAAGGGCAAGCTGACAGCGCGCGAGCGCATCGACCTGTTGCTGGATGAGGGCAGCTTTGAAGAGTTCGACATGTTCGTCGCCCATCGCTGCACCGATTTCGGCATGGAGGACAACCGCCCCTATGGCGACGGGGTGGTGACCGGCTGGGGCACGATCAATGGCCGTCAGGTCTATGTGTTCAGCCAGGATTTCACCGTGCTGGGTGGATCGGTCAGTGCGACTCATGCGATGAAGATCTGCAAGATCATGGACATGGCGATGCAGAACGGCGCGCCGGTGATCGGGATCAACGATTCGGGCGGTGCCCGCATCCAGGAGGGTGTCGACAGCCTTGCGGGCTATGGCGAGGTGTTCCAGCGCAATATCGAGGCGTCGGGCGTGGTGCCGCAGATCAGCGTCATCACCGGGCCTTGCGCGGGGGGCGCCGTTTATTCGCCTGCGATGACCGATTTCATCTTCATGGTGCGCGACAGCTCCTACATGTTCGTGACCGGTCCCGATGTGGTCAAGACCGTCACCAACGAGCAGGTGAGTGCCGAAGAACTGGGCGGGGCCTCGACCCACACGCGCAAAAGTTCGGTTGCCGACGGCGCCTTCGAGAACGATGTTGAAGCGATGGCTGAAGTGCGCCGGCTGGTGGATTTCCTGCCGCTCAACAACCGCGAATCGGTGCCGGTGCGCCCGTTCTTCGACAAGCCCGACCGCGCCGAGCCGAGCCTGGATACGCTGGTTCCGGCCAATCCCAACACGCCTTACGACATGAAGGAGCTGATCACCAAGGTCGCCGATGAGGGTGATTTCTACGAGATCCAGGAGGATTTCGCCAAGAACATCATCACCGGATTCATACGCCTTGAGGGGCGCACGGTGGGGGTGGTGGCCAATCAGCCGATGGTGCTGGCCGGGTGTCTTGATATCGATTCCAGTCGCAAGGCCGCGCGGTTCGTGCGCTTTTGCGACTGTTTCGAGATCCCGATCCTGACCTTCGTCGATGTGCCCGGCTTCCTGCCCGGCACCAAGCAGGAGCATGACGGGGTCATCAAGCATGGCGCCAAGCTGCTGTTTGCTTACGGTGAGGCGACGGTGCCGAAGGTCACGGTGATTACCCGCAAGGCCTATGGCGGGGCTTATGTGGTGATGTCCTCCAAGCATCTGCGCGGCGATCTCAACTATGCCTGGCCGACATCGGAAGTGGCGGTGATGGGCGCCAAGGGCGCGACAGAGATCCTGTATCGTTCGGAATTGGGCGATAAGGACAAGATCGCGCAGCGCACCGCCGATTACGAGGACCGCTTTGCCAACCCCTTCGTCGCCGCCGAGCGCGGCTTTATCGACGAGGTGATCCAGCCGCGCAGCACCCGCAAGCGCGTCAGTCGCGCCTTTGCTGCGCTGCGCAACAAGAAGCGCAAGCTGCCGTGGAAGAAACACGACAACATCCCGCTGTGAGGGGGCGCGCGGGGTGAGGCCCCTGGGAATGCATATTCCCGCCGTGGCGCTGGCGTTGGCCCTTGTGGCCGGTGCCGCCGTGGCCGAGGCGGACAAGGCGAAGGAGGAGCGCCTTGTCCTGCCCTCGGGGTTGGAGGCCGCGTTTCACGAAATGCTCTGGGACCGTCCGGGGCAGGGGCTGACCTATCGTTTCCGTTTCGTGGCGCCCGGATTCACCGGCGAGGAAGAGTTCGAAAGCATCATGGCCGATCTTGAATATCTGTGCACAACCTACGCGATTCCGCGCCTGTCGAACGTGGGACCGGTGCCCGCGCAGGTGATCGTATCGCTGGCCGACCGCGAATCCGCCTTCGGAGTGATCGACGCCGAGGTTAAGCAGGTATTCGAGGCCTATCGGATCGAGAATGGCACCTGCATCTGGGAGGTTTTCTGATGCAACCACTAGATTTTGCGAAGAAAACCGCATTTCCACGGAAAGATGAGGCTTTGCCGCCACATACGGGCGCGTTTGCGCATGCCGCATATGCATTCCAAAATAATTCCGTTATGTTGGCGCACGGTTGCACCCAAGTAACCCATACCTCGGAACTGGGGCAGATGGGGCGTTTCACGCTGCGTTTGTCCGATAAAGAAGACAGGAGACACTTATGTCGAAGAGCCTCAAGAGCATTCTGGCCATTGGCCTGGTTGCCTTTGTCGCTGCATGCGCACAGCAGCAGCAAGCAGAAGAAGAGTTCGTGGTCGTCGAGCCCGTATCTGAAGAGCCGGTTTACACCGGTAAGTACAAGTAATTCCGATTCGGAATTGCGGGGACAGGCCTTCGGGCCTGTCCCGTCCCCCCGCGCAGGGCTGAACGCGCCAAGGCGCGGAATGATTCGCGCCGATCTGACCCCCGGACAATCAATCCCGACAGCGAATCACGTCGCCAACCGTGTGGCAGGCCGTGGGCCTGGCGTGATGCCGAATCGCCGCGCCGATGCGGCGGGCAAATCATGCCCGTTGAAGGCAGGTGCGCCATGCTGAAGCATCGCGGGTTCCCGGGCCGTCTGCCGAGCACGGATTTCCAGTTCACCATCCGGCGCGCCAATCCGAAGGGCGCCACCGAGATCGTCCGGCGCGAGCGTTACCGCGACCGCAGGCCCGCCGACCGACGCGCCGATTCGGCCTTCATGGCGGCGCTTTGGGAACATTTCGGCGAAGACCCCTTTGAGCGGGGCAATCTGGATGCGGGGCGGCTGAGCTGGCTTTTCGGCCGCGAGGTCAAACCCGCCGAGGATCCGTTTGACCCCGCCAGCTATGATGCGCTTCTGGTGATCGACCTGGCCGCCGCATGCGCCGCCTTTCCCGAGATCTTCGAGGAGGACGAGGAATGGTGACGGCGCAGGATAGCGCGCCGGGTGGCAGGTTCCTGCCCAAGGCGTGGCCCGATACGCGAAATGCAGCCGAATTGCCGGATGCGCGCGTGCCCGGCTTGGCAGGGGCCGTGCGGCGCGGCCATGCTGACAGCGTAGTGGAGGCCCATTCCCTTAGGGCCGGGACTGATTGTCTGATCCGTTACCCTTCCCCTGACGGGCGGTGCGGCGGCCTTGTGCGCCCACCGTCCGTTTTTTCGGGGATTCCAGCGGCTTCGCCAGATTGGCGAAGCCTTGCCCAGGGCGATGGCGCGCATGCGCGGGGTTTTGACGAAGCCGGGAACCTGGTGCATGTTAAGCGCGTTCAGTCGCCAGGAATAGGCGACATCAGGAAAGGCAGACAGTCATGCAAAGAGCATTCATCACGATCATTGCCGGGTCCGGGCTTTTCGCCCTCACGGCATGTGGCGACACATTCGGCGAACAGGCCCTTCTGGGGGCCGGCGCGGGAGCCGGCACGTCGGCCGTCATCGGCGGCAGCGTCGCCACCGGCGCGCTTGTCGGCGCGGCCGGCAATGTCGCCTATTGCAAGGCCTATCCCGGCCGCTGCAGGTAATCCCGCCCGCGCCGCCATTGCGGGGCAGAACAGACATGACGTGACCATCGGTGCGATCCGCGCCGGTGGTCTTTTCATTTGTGGCCCGGAGCGGCCAATAACCGGAAGAAGGGACGAGAGATGTTCAAGAAGATCCTGATCGCCAACCGGGGCGAGATCGCCTGCCGCGTGATCAAGACGGCGCGGAAAATGGGTATCAAGACCGTGGCGATCTATTCGGATGCCGACGCGCAGGCGCTGCATGTGCAGATGGCCGACGAGGCGGTGCATATCGGCCCGCCCCCGGCGAATGAATCCTATATCGTCATCGACAAGGTGATGGAGGCGATCCGCCAGACCGGCGCCGAGGCGGTGCATCCCGGTTATGGTTTCCTGTCCGAGAACCCGCGCTTTGCCGAGGCGCTGGAGAAAGAGGGCGTCGCCTTTATCGGGCCGCCCAAGGGTGCCATCGAGGCGATGGGCGACAAGATCACCAGCAAGAAGATCGCGCAGGAGGCCGGGGTCAGCACCGTGCCCGGCGTGATGGGCTTGATCGAGGATGCCGACGACGCGGTGAAGATCTCAAAGGAGATCGGCTATCCGGTCATGATCAAGGCCAGCGCCGGGGGCGGTGGCAAGGGGATGCGCATCGCCTGGAACGACGAGGAGGCGCGCGAGGGGTTCCAAAGCTCCAAGAACGAGGCGGCCAGCAGTTTCGGCGATGACCGTATCTTCATCGAGAAATTCGTCACGCAGCCGCGCCATATCGAGATTCAGGTCCTGTGCGACACCCATGGCAACGGGGTTTACCTGGGCGAGCGTGAATGCTCGATCCAGCGGCGCAACCAGAAGGTCATCGAAGAGGCGCCGAGCCCGTTTCTGGACGAGGAGACCCGCAAGGCGATGGGTGAGCAGGCGCTGAAGCTGTCGCATGCGGTGGATTATGCCAGCGCGGGTACGGTGGAATTCATCGTCGATGGCGAGCGCAATTTCTATTTCCTGGAAATGAATACCCGCCTGCAGGTGGAGCATCCGGTGACCGAGCTGATCACCGGCGTCGATCTGGTGGAGCACATGATCCGCGTGGCGGCGGGCGAAAAGCTGTCGCTGAGCCAGGCCGATGTGAAGCTCAATGGCTGGGCGATGGAAAGCCGGCTTTACGCCGAGGACCCCTATCGCAACTTCCTGC
>CAZMZS010000004.1:0-45584 GCA_964570675.1 uncultured Roseovarius sp.
CGCTGGCCGTCGCGGTTCTGGGCACGCAGGGCGCGGTGGCGCAGGGCTGGATCGGCTTTGGCGATCACCGCTTCATGGCCAGCGAATTGCCGGTACTGGCGATTGTCGCGGGCGGGCTGATGTTCGGCGCGGGCATGGTGCTGACGCGCGGCTGCATCTCGCGGCTGACGGTACTGAGCGGCTCGGGCAACCTGCGCGCGCTTCTTGCGGTGCTGGTCTTTGCCGTGACGGCCCATGCCGCGCTCAAGGGCGTGCTGGCACCGCTGCGGACATCGCTGGGTTCGTTCACCCTGAGCTTGGACAGCGCGGCGCTGCCCGGCAACCCGCTGATCTGGACGGCCTTGATCGCGTTTGGCGCGCTCGCTTTCGCGCTGCGCTCGGGCAACCGGCCCGTCATGCTGGGTCTGGCGGCGCTGATCGGGCTTCTTGCGCCGCTCGCCTGGGTCGGCACGGGCTATGTGCTTTACGATGATTTCGACCCGATCGCGATGCAATCCCTGTCCTTCACCTCGCCCGCTGCGGACTCGCTCTTTTACACCGTCGCCTCTTCGGCGATCCCGGCGGGCTTTGGCACCGGGCTTGTCGGCGGTGTGCTGATGGGCGCGCTGGCGGCGGCGCTGCTGAGCGGCGGCTTTGTATGGCAGAGCTTTGAAAGTCCCCGCCAGACCGGACGCTACATGGCGGGCGCGGTGCTGATGGGGCTGGGCGGCGTGCTGGCGGGTGGCTGCACCGTAGGCGCGGGCCTTTCGGGCGTGCCGACCCTGTCTGTGGCCGCGGTGCTGGCGATCCTGTCGATCGTCGCCGGCGGTCTGATCACCGACCGCGCGCTGCGCGGCGCCCCTCTGCGGCTGGCGCATCCCCACCCCGCCGAGTAAGACAGATCCCACCATCAAGGCGGCCCCGGTGCAGTCTGCCGGGGCCGTTTGCGTTCGTGCTCTTGTGCCCCCGGCGCGGAACGCTAGGATGCGCCGCATCTTGAATCCGATCCGGTTTGAACGAAATGTATGAATACAAAGTCCTTCCCGCACCGACCAAGGGAATCAAGGCGGCTGGCGTCAAGGGCCCGGCGCAGCGCTTCGCCCATGCGCTTGAGGCGGCGATGAACGAGGTGGCCGCCGATGGCTGGGAATATCACCGCTCGGATATCCTGCCCTCCGAAGAGCGTCAGGGCCTTACGTCGAGCCAGACAATCTATCGCAGCGTGCTGGTGTTTCGCCGTCCCCTGACCGCCCCGATTGCCGATCTGGCGCCGGTCGCGCAAGACGACAGCGCCGCGGATGAGAGCGAGGCCCCGGCACCCACGCCTGAGTCTCATGAAGATACAACCGAGCGCGGCGCGACCTCGCCAGAGACACCCTTCGAAACAGACGCCGAAACAGACACCGACGACACCTCGCGCACCTGATCACCCTGAATGTGCGCGCGCAAAGGCGCAACTCTGCCAGTACGATCGCAGCCCCTCGGCGCGGTGCACCTTGCAAATGGGCTTGACCCGTGTCATCTGCGCCAGTCCCGCGCGTCATGCAAAGGCGAAAACCGACAAACTCGCCGAGGCGATCACCCTGCCAGGCCCCACCGGGCCAGGCCACCTCTGTGCTTTGGCACGCCTGTCACCTGCAGGCCCCGTTCCCGAGACTTCGCGGAATTCCGCTGCAATATTGATTTTTTTCTGTCCAGCCCCCTTCAATTCACCCCCGTTTGGAATAAACTCCTCGCTCCGAGTCGCAAAGGTAGAGCCATGTCCAAGACAGACCCATTCGGTTTCGACATGTCGGTTTCGTCCGCCAAGAAGAAAAATCCGCGCGGACGCCGTGGCATGTCGGGCGCCTCCGAAACCTCGACTCGCGTCTGCGAGAAAGAGGGCTGCAACGAACCCGGCAAGTATCGTGCGCCCAAGGCGCCGGACGTGCTGGATGATTTCTATTGGTTCTGCAAGGATCATGTGCGCGAATACAACCAGCACTGGAACTTCTTCCACGGCACGACCGAGGCCGAGATGAACGCCCAGATGTCCAAGGACAAGGTCTGGGAGCGCGAGACGAAATCCTTTGTCGATCCCGAACAGCGGGCCTGGTCCCGGCTGGGGATCGAGGATCCGCATCAGGTTCTGGGCGGCAATGCCACGCAGAACCCCGGCCGCGCCAAGGCGGGCGGGCGCAAGCTCCCCCCGACCGAACGCCGCGCCATCGAGATTCTGGAAGCCAAGGACGACTGGACCAAGACCGAGATCCGCAAGGCCTATAAGGCGCTGATCAAGGTGCTGCACCCTGACATCAACGGCGGCGACCGCAGCCAGGAAGAACAGCTGCAACAGGTGGTCTGGGCCTGGGACCAGATCAAGCAGAGCCGCAATTTCAAATAGACGGGGTAGCAAGACCGCCGCTGCGGTCTTGCCATTGCGCCCTCAAAGGCGTTCAGGCCGCCTTGAACTTCAGGCTGACACCGTTGATGCAATGACGCTTGCCAGTGGGTTCGGGGCCGTCATCGAAAATATGCCCCAGATGGCTGCCGCAACGGCTGCAATGGCATTCGGTGCGCGGGATCACCAGCTTCCAGTCGCGCTTGGTGCCAACCGCGTCCGCGTCGATCGCCTGCCAGAAACTCGGCCAGCCGGTTTTGCTGTCGAACTTGTGCGCGCTTGAATAAAGCGGCAGATCGCACCCCCGGCACAGATAGGTGCCTTCGGTCTTCAGATCATGCAGCGGTGATGAATAGGCCCGTTCGGTGCCTTCCTCGCGCATCACCGCATATTCGGCATCGCTCAGCATGGCCTTCCATTCGGCCTCGCTGCGGGTGATTTCAAAACCTTCGCCAGCCCCGCTCCGGCCGGCCAGCGACAGGCCGGTCCCGGCAATCAGGGTCGTTGCGATAAAGCTGCGTCGATTCATGACGGACCTCCTGGGTCGTTTCCCGTGTCTGGTGTAAGATGTGCAAAGCGGGGCCGTGGCGCAATGCACAGCCCCGCACAATCAGGTGATCAATCTTACGACTGCGGCGGCAGGATCACCCGGTCGACCACATGGATGACGCCATTCGACTGGTCGACATCGGCAATGGTCACGTTGATGGTGCGGCCACGCTCGTCCTCAAGCATGATCTTGTCGCCCTCATAAGTGGCCTGAAGCGTGCATGTGCCCAGTGTCGGCACCGGATGCACGCCGCCATCGTCATCGACCATGCCCTTGATCGCCATCGACATCGCCTCGGCGCCGACAACGTGACATTTCAGGATATTGGCGAGCTGCTCCTTGGCCGCCGGTTCCAGCAGCGCCTCGACGGTGCCGTCCCTGAGCATCCCGAAGGCGTCATCAGTGGGCGCGAAAACGGTGAACGGCCCTTCCGAATTCAGCACATCGACCAGCCCCGCGGCCTTGACGGCGGCGACCAGCGTCTCGTGATCCTTCGAATTGACGGCATTCTCGACAATGGTCTTGTCGGCATACATGGCCGCGCCGCCCACCATCGGGTTCTCGGCGCTGGCGATACCGGCACTCAGGCCCAGAACGGCTGCGGTGGTGGCGAAAATTGTCTTGCTGAACATGTTGTTCCTCCTTGGTTGGCTGCCGGGCGCGATTGCCCGGAGACGCCCGAAGCCACGCAGCCCCGATCAGGAAGTTTCACATTGTCCGGTCACGTGTTCGTGATCGCGCCCACGGCCAGCACCTCGCCGGTGGGGGCGCCCGTGGGCGATCCGCCCTCGGGCTCGTCCGAGACGGCCAGCGCCGCACCCTCAAGGCGTGCACGCAGCGCATCGGGAACTGCCACACTGGCGCTGCGCGCCTCGGGCAGAACACCCAGCGACACCGGCGGATCATCCCCCGCGATCAGCCACAGCTCCAGCGCGCGCCCGCTGCTTGCCTCGCCCCGCGCGCGCTGAAGAAAAAAGCGCCCCGTCTCTTCGTCATAGGCGGCGGAAATGCGCAGGCTTTGATCCTCGGCAGCCAGTTCCGCCACAAAGGTCGGCGCAACGGGGGGCTGCGATCCCTGCTCGGGCAGGCCCATGGCGAAGATCAACACCAGCGCCAGCGCCGTTGCGGTCAGACTGCCCAGCACCCAGCGAATCCACTGGGCGCCCCGCCCATGCACCCCAGCCACCGGATCGCCCGCACGCCCGAAAAGCCGCGCCATCAGCGCACCATGCAGATGCACCGGCGGCGCGACCGGTGCGATCGGATCGGTCAGCGCGGCCAGATCCTCGGCCCATTGCGCATAAAGTGCGCGCAACTCGGGTTCATGCGCCAGACGCGATTCAAAGGCGGCCGCCTCGTCGGGCGGCAGCAGGCCCAGGGCGTATTCCCCGGCCAGCGCCTTGTCGGCATCGCGTTCGGGCATCTCATCGCTCATCGCGACAGGCACTCCCTCAGTTTCAACAGGCTGCGTCGCAGCCATGTTCGCATCGTGTTCAGCGGCACCCCGAAACGGTCCGCCAGATCAGCATATGTCTCGCCATCAAGATAGGCGCCCCGCACCGCTTCCGCATGACCCGAATCGAGCTCGTCAAAGCAGGCCTCCAGCTGCGCGCCTTCAGAGGCCGCGATCACGCGGGCCTCGGGGCCGGGCGCGGGGTCGGCCTGCGCCTCGGCCATGTCGGTGCCCGCGCTGTCCCCCGCCCTCGCCGCGCGGCGGCGGCGCAGCCGGTCTATGGCCGCATTGCGGGCGATGGTGATCAGCCATGTCATGGGGCTGAGCCCATTCACCTCGTAGCGCCCGGCATGATTCCAGACCCTGACATAGATATCCTGCAACACCTCTTCTGATTCCGCCCGGTTATCCAACACACGCAGGCAGATGCCGAAAAGTTTCGCCGAGGTCGCCATGTAGAGCGCATCAAAGGCAGCCCGGTCCCCCAGGGCAGCCTTCGCCAGCCAGTTCTCGATCTCGTCGCGCGTCGCCATCGCGCCCCGTGTAACCCAAAGCCACGTGTGACAACAGCACCGGCTGCGCGCGGCAATCGGATTTCCCCCCTTCCCCTTGCCCTTTCGCGCGATATGTTGCACGACGGAGCCCGATTAAGATCACCGATACTGAAGGACCGCGCGCATGGCCGACGGCAGCATTGACATCAACGCCAAACCCACCGAGGAAATTTCCGTTCGCGAGGTGTTCGGCATCGACTCGGACATGACCGTCAAGGGATTCCCCGAACGCACCGAACGCGTCCCCGAGCATGACAGCACCTACAAGTTCGATCCCGACACCACGCTGGCGATCCTTGCAGGCTTCAGCCATAACCGCCGGGTGATGATCCAGGGCTATCACGGCACCGGCAAATCCACCCATATCGAACAGGTGGCCAGCCGTCTGAACTGGCCTTGCGTGCGGGTGAACCTTGACAGCCATATCAGCCGGATCGACCTGATCGGCAAGGATGCGATCAAACTGCGCGACGGCAAGCAGGTGACCGAATTCCACGAAGGCATCCTGCCCTGGGCGCTGCGCAACCCGACCGCCATCGTGTTCGACGAATACGACGCCGGGCGCGCCGACGTGATGTTCGTGATCCAGCGGGTGCTCGAGGCCGACGGCAAGCTGACGCTGCTCGACCAGAACGAGGTGATCACCCCGAACCCCTGTTTCCGCCTGTTTGCCACCGCCAACACGGTCGGGCTTGGCGATACGACGGGGCTTTATCATGGCACCCAGCAGATCAACCAGGGCCAGATGGACCGCTGGAGCCTGGTGGCGACGCTGAACTATCTCAGCCATGACGCCGAAACCAATATCGTGCTGGCAAAGAACCCGGTCTACAACACCGCCGCGGGACGCCAGACCGTCAGCCAGATGGTCACCGTCGCCGACCTGAGCCGCACCGCCTTCATGAATGGCGAGCTCAGCACGGTGATGAGCCCCCGCACGGTGATCGCATGGGCGCAGAACGCCACCATCTTCCGCGATGTGGGCTATGCGTTCCGGCTGACCTTCCTCAACAAATGCGACGAGCTCGAACGCCAGACCGTGGCCGAGTTCTATCAGCGCTGCTTTGACGAGGAACTGCCCGAAAGCGCGGCCAGCATGAGCCTGGGGTGAGCCGTCAGGCACAAGGACACCGCGGCGCGAAAGCCCGCGGCAGATGGGGGCGCTGCCCCCGCCGCGCCTTTGGCGCGACTCCCCCGAGGTATTTTTCGCCAGATGAAGACCATCGGGGCTGAGGGAAAGGGCGAAGATGGCGCAGAACAGTGACAACCCGGCCGATCCGTTCAAGAAGGCGCTGGCCGAAGCGACCAAGGTGCTGGCCGACGACCCCGAGCTGACCGTCAGCTATTCGGTCGATCCGGCAGGCTTGAGCGGCGACGCCATGCGCCTGCCCCAGATCAGCCGGCGCATGACCCGCGACGAGGTGCTTCAGGCGCGCGGCACCGCCGATGCGCTGGCGCTGCGCCACCGCTATCACGACGCCCGGACCCATGCGCGCTACAATCCCGCGGGGGACATGGCGCGCGACCTTTACGAGGCTATGGAAACCGCCCGCTGCGAGGCGATCGGAGCCCGCGAAATGCCCGGCACCGCAGGCAATATCGACGCCAAGATCGGCGCCGAGGCCGACCGGATGGGTTACGGCGAGATCAATGATCGGGCCGATGCGCCGCTCGCCACCGCCGCGGGCTATCTCGTGCGGCATCTGGCGACCGGGCGCGAACTGCCTTCGGGGGCACGCAATGTCATGGGCCTCTGGCGCGATTTCATCGAAAGCCAGGCCGGCGACACGCTCGAGAACCTTCAGGATATCCTGGCGGATCAGGCCGAATTCGCCCGCTTTGCACGCAAGGTGATCCGGGATCTGGGCTATGGCGACCAGCTGGGCGACGACCCGGACGCGCCCGACGATGATCAGGACGAAGACGCCGAGCAATCCCCCGACGAGGAGGAACAGCCCGACAGCTCGGGCCAGGACGACAGCGAAGACAGCGACGCCGAGGCCAATCCCGAGCAAAGCCAGGAAGAGCAGCAGGACGAGGCGCAGGCCCAGGTCTCGATGGACGATCTGGCCGACGAGGAGATGAGCGAGGAGGCCGAACTCCCCGAGGGCGAGGCCCCGATGGAGCCGCCCGATGCCCAGCCCGTTTCGGATGCCGACCCCGGCTACACCGTCTATTCCACCGAATATGACGAGGAAATCCGAGCCGAGGAACTGGCCGAGCCGGTCGAACTGGAACGCCTGCGCGCCTATCTCGACCAGCAGCTCGACCCGCTCAAGGGTGCGGTGAGCCGGCTGGCCAACAAGCTGCAGCGCCGCCTTCAGGCGCAGCAAAGCCGCAGTTGGGAGTTCGACCGCGAGGAAGGAATCCTCGATGCCGGGCGCCTTGCGCGCGTGGTCGCGAACCCGACGACTCCGCTGAGCTTCAAGGTCGAGAAGGACATGGAGTTCCGCGACACGGTGGTGACGCTGCTGCTGGACAATTCCGGCTCCATGCGTGGCCGCCCCATCTCGATTGCGGCGATCTGCGCGGATGTGCTGGCGCGCACGCTGGAACGCTGCAGCGTCAAGGTCGAGATCCTGGGCTTCACCACCCGCGCCTGGAAGGGCGGGCAAAGCCGCGAGGCGTGGCTCAACGAGGGGCGCGCGCAACTGCCCGGCCGCCTGAATGATCTGCGCCATATCATCTACAAATCCGCCGACGCACCCATGCGGCGCACCCGCGACAATCTCGGGCTGATGATGAAAGAGGGCCTGTTGAAGGAAAACATCGACGGCGAGGCGCTGGAATGGGCGCATCGCAGGCTGGCCCCGCGCAAGGAGGCGCGCAAGATCCTGATGGTGATCTCGGATGGCGCGCCGGTGGATGACAGCACCCTGTCGGTCAATCCCGCGAATTACCTTGAAAAGCACCTGCGCGACGTGATCGCCATGGTCGAGCGGCGCAAGGCGGTCGAATTGCTGGCCATCGGTATCGGCCATGATGTGACGCGCTATTACGAGCGCGCGGTGACCATTACCGATGTCGATCAGCTGGCGGGCGCGATGACCGAACAGCTGGCCGCTCTGTTCGATCCCGATCCGCGTGCGCGGGCGCGGGTGATGGGAATCCGCAAGGCAGGCTGAACCGGGCGCGCCCACCTGCCCCGGCATCGCTGCGCGTGAACGCGATTGATCTTCGCGCCCCGCTTCTCTAGCACGTCAAGGTCAGCCCAGGACGCAGGAGGCCCCATGTTCCAGAGTTTCGACGAGACCGCCCGCCCAGAACAGGGCCCGCCGCGCCTTGCGCAGCTGCGCGCGGTGATGGCGGCCGAGGGGCTGTCGGGCTATCTCGTGCCGCGCGCCGATGCCTTTCAGGGCGAATATGTGGCGCCCTGTGATGACCGGCTGGCCTGGCTCACGGGGTTCATGGGCTCGGCCGGATTTTGCGCCGCGCTGATGGACCGGGCTGGCGTCTTCGTTGACGGGCGCTACCGCACACAGGTCAAGGCGCAGGTCGACACCGGGCATTTTACCCCGGTCGACTGGCCCGAGATCCGGCTGGCGGATTGGCTTGGCCAGCACCTTGGCGATGGCGCGATCGTGGGGTTCGATCCCTGGCTTTACACCCCGGCGCAGATCGACACGATCAAGACGGGGCTTGCCGACACCGGCATAACGCTCCGGCCCTGCAAGAACCTGATCGACCATATCTGGGCCGAGCGTCCCGCCGCCCCGATGGGCGCGATCCGCGTCTATCCCGAGGAACTGGCCGGCGAATCCCAGGGCGACAAGCGCCGCCGGCTGGCCGCCGCCCTGCGCAATGCGGGCCATGCGGCGGCGGTCATCACCTTGCCGGATTCGATCGCCTGGCTGCTCAATATCCGCGGCAGCGACATCCCCCGCAACCCGGTGCCACATGCCTTTGCGGTGCTCCATGGCGACGCGCATCTCACGCTTTATGTCGAGGCCGGGAAGCTTGACCAGACCGTGCGCGACCATCTGGGCGACGAGGTCACGATCCGCCCGCCCAACGCCTTCGGCCCCGGCCTGCGCAGCCTTGGCGGACCGGTGCGGCTCGACAAGGCCAGCGTGCCGCTCTGGGTGGTGGCGCAGCTTGACGAGTCCAATACCGCCCACGTCTGGGGCGACGATCCCTGCCTGCTGCCCAAGGCCTGCAAGACCGGCGCCGAGATCGCCGCCACGCGAAACGCGCATCTGCGCGACGGGGCGGCTGTCTGCGAATTCCTTGCTTGGTTCGATGCCCAGGCCCCCGGCACGATCACCGAGATCGACGTGGTGACACGGCTCGAACAATGCCGCCGCGATACCGGGCAGCTTCTGGATATCAGCTTCGACACCATCGCCGGCTCCGGCCCGCATGGCGCGCTGGCGCATTACCGGGTGACGCAGGCCAGCAACCGGGTGCTGCGGGCGGGGGATCTTCTGGTGCTTGATGGCGGCGGGCAGTATCTTGACGGCACCACCGACATTACCCGCACCCTGCCCGTGGGCGAGGTCGGCGACGAGGAATCCGCCGCCTTCACCCGTGTCCTGCAAGGCATGATCGCCATGAGCCGCACCCGCTGGCCGCGCGGCCTTGCCGGACGCGATCTGGACGCGATCGCGCGCTATCCCCTGTGGCTTGCGGATCAGGATTACGCCCACGGCACCGGCCATGGCGTCGGCGTGCATCTGTGCGTCCATGAAGGGCCGCAGCGCCTCTCACGGATGAGCGACGTGGCGCTGGAGCCGGGCATGATCGTCTCGAACGAGCCAGGTTATTACCGCGAGGGCGCCTTCGGCATCCGCATCGAGAACCTTCTCGTCGTGACCGAGGCCGACACCCTGCCCGGCGGAGACATGGCCGCAAAGCTCTGTTTCGAAACACTGAATTTCGTGCCCATCGACCGGCGGCTGATCCGCGCCGACATGCTCAGCGCCCCCGAGCGCGCCTGGCTCGATGCCTATCACGCGGCATGCCGTGACAAAATCGACCCTCGGCTATCGCAGACCGCGCGTCTATGGTTGCGCGACGCGACAGCCCCCCTGCCCGAGCGATGACATAATGATGTAACACTCAGACGGCAGAGCAGAACGCATAACAAGATTTGAAAGGGATGGAGATGGCTGATATCACGATACGCAAGGCAGAGGGCACATGGACCGTACGCGCAGGCGGCGCGGTGCTTGCCGAAAGCAAGGACGCGCTGGAACTGAGCGAACCGGGCTATCCCGATGTGATCTATTTCCCGCGCGGCGATATCGCCATGGCGTTCCTCGACGAGACCGATCACCGCACCACCTGTCCCCACAAGGGCGAGGCGCGCTATTACTCCATCGTGACGAAAAGCCAGACCCTCGAAAACGCCGCCTGGAGCTATGACGACCCCAAGCCCGACATGGCGCGCATCAAGGACCACCTGGCCTTCTACTCCAGCGACTCGGTGACAGTCGAGCGGGTCTGACGCTGCGGGCAGGCCGCCGCGCATCGTCATGCCAGAGGCATGCCTTCGGCATGACGCCGCCCCCCAGACATAGCGATTCGGTGAGGTCGACGCGGCGTTCTGGGGTTTTTCGGATTTTGCGAGATAAAGCGCGAGAAACGCAGGTCGGGTCTCCGCACCGCGTCCCGGCGAAGCGCAGCTCATCACTGCTCTCCGGATGGCGCGCGGTCGTCGCCAACCACCCTCAGCTATGTTCCTCCTCCGAAACCGCAGCCAGGGCGCGGTTATAGGCCTTGAGCGCGTCCACATGGAAAAGCGCCCCCATCAGTTCGGGCGGGCGGCCTGCGCCCTTGAGCGTGACAACCGGGATGAAGGGCACGCCGGTGCGCTCGAACACCGGCATCGCCGCTTCCAGCGTGGCGCTGCCATCGATATAGATCCCCTCCTCGATCAGCGTCCAGCACCGGTCCGCATTGGCGGCGCGCTCGTGATCGGTGCCGCGCATCAACCGGTCAGCCCGGAATATCGCCAGCAGATAAGTCTGCGGCCCCGCCGCCAGCCGCCGCCCGCGCCGCTCCAGTTGCGTCAGGAAGAACGAGCGCCGCACCAGCTTGGCGCCAAGCGCGGTGGACATCGACACCGCCACCATCACCGCCAGCCCGGTCTGCCAGTCGCCGGTCAGTTCGAACACGATCAGCGTGGTCGAGATCGGCGCGCCCAGCACCGCCGCCGCAACCGCCCCCATCCCCGCCAGCGCATATAGCGTGGCCGAACCCGACACATCGGGGAACAGCCCCGTGGCGATAAGCCCGAAGGCCAGCCCCGTCAGCGCCCCCACCATCAGCGAGGGCGAAAACACCCCGCCCCCCATGCGCCCGCCAAAGGTGATCGCCACCGCAACCACCTTGAGCACCGCAAAGACCACCGCCTCATGCAGCAAAAGCTGTCCGGTCAACGCCGCCGAGGTGGTCTCGTAACCGACGCCGATAATATGCGGGAACCCGATCGCCAGCCCCCCCAGCATCGCCCCCGACACCGCCGGGCGCAGGTAGCGCGGCACGCCCGTGCGGCGCTGAAGGTGGCTGGCCATGTCCTCGGCAAAGAAGATCGCATGCATGAGCGCCGTCGCCACCACGCCGCACACGAGCCCCAGCAACAGGAAGGCGGGCAGCTCCACGTAGAATTCCAGCACGCTGGTCACCGGCAGCGTGAATTCGGTGATATCGCCGAATTCCAGGCGGTTGATGATCGTGCCCGCCACGCTGGCGATGACGATGGGCGCGAATGCATGCACCGCGAAATGGCGCAGCACCACCTCGAGCGCGAATAGCGCCCCCGCGATCGGCGCGTTGAACGAGGCCGAGACCGCCGCCGCCACCGCACAGCCCAAGAGGTCGCGCCCGGTGATCCCGTTGGCGTGGATGCGGTCGCTGACCCAGCTTGAAATCACCGCCGCCATATGCACCACCGGTCCCTCGCGGCCCGACGAGCCGCCGGTTCCCAGCGTGATCAGCGAGGCCAGCGCCGAGGCGACGCCCTCGCGGGTCTCGACCCGGCCATCCTTGAGCGCCGCGCCCTCGATCACGTCCGACACCGAACGCACCCGTGCGTCATCGGTGAAATGATGCAGGATCAGCCCCACCACCAGCCCGCCGCAGATCGGCACGATCAACAGCCAGTACCAGGGCAGCGTCTCGGCCAGCGAATGCAGGCGGCCCGGATCCTCCGAGCCATAGACCAGCGCCTGAAGCGCCGTGATGCCCTTGCGAAAGAACAGCGCCGCGAAGCCCGCCGCGATCCCGATCAACAGGGCGATCAGCCAGAACTGGAACTGGCTTGGCCCGCGCTTGCGCATCACCGCCCACCCATCGCGGATCGCGTCCCGCGCCGCGGTGGTTTTCTGCCTGAGGATCGAGGGTTCGCCGTCCGTCATCGCCTGTCACTTATCGGGTCCGGCGGCCTTTCCCCTGCTCCCTGCTTGCCCTACCCTGCGCCAAACGCAAGACCGAAGGGGCCGATATGGGTGTTCAGGACGCAATCGCCGAGATTTACACATTTCTAGGGCAACGGCTCACCCGCTCCAAGTCCGATCTGGAAATTCATGGTCGCAGCGAAAGCCATTTCCCTCAATCGCCCCCCGACGCCGTCGCCTATCCCGAGACCACCGAGGAGGTCGCGCGCCTCGTGCGGATCTGCGCCGCGCATGGCTGTCCGGTGATCGGCTGGGGCACGGGCACATCGCTTGAGGGACAGGCCCAGGCCTTCGATGGCGGTATCGTGGTGGATTTCGCGCGGATGAACCGGATCCTTGATATCCGCGCCCAGGACATGGACGTGACCCTTCAACCCGGCGTCACCCGCGAGGCGCTCAATCAGGAACTGCGCGCCACGGGGCTGTTCTTTCCCGTCGATCCGGGCGCCAACGCCTCGCTCGGGGGCATGGCCTCGACCCGTGCCAGCGGCACCACGGCGGTGCGCTACGGCACCATGCGCGACAATGTGCTGGGACTCGAAGTGGTGACCGCCTCCGGTGAGGTGATCCGCACCGGAAGCCGGGCGCGCAAATCCTCCAGCGGCTATGACCTCACGGCGCTTCTGGTGGGGGCCGAGGGCACGCTGGGGCTGATCACCGAACTCACGCTGCGCCTGCACGGCCAGCCCGAGGCGATTTCAAGCGCCGTCTGCGGGTTCAACAGCGTGGGCGACGCGGTTGCGGCGGTAATCGAAACCATACAGATGGGCCTGCCAATGGCGCGGATCGAATTGATGGACAGCGCCAGCGTCGCCGCCGTCAACGCCTATGCGGGGATGGAGCTGCCCGAAACGCCGCATCTGCTGCTGGAATTCCACGGCTCACAAACGGGCGTCGCCGAACAGGCCGAAACCTTCGGGATGATCGCCGCCGAACATGACGGCACCGGCTTTGACTGGGCCACCCGGCCCGAGGATCGTAACGCGCTCTGGACCATGCGCCACAACGCCTATCACGCGATCCTCGCCGCGCGCCCCGGCGCGCGGGCATTGGTGACCGATCTCTGCGTGCCGATCTCGCGCCTTGCCGAGGCGATCGAGGCGACCCGGGCGGATCTTGCGCAAACCGGCATCGAGGGGCCGATCCTGGGCCATGTGGGCGACGGCAATTTCCACGCCATCCTCTTGTTTGACGAAACCGACCGCGAGGCCGCCGCCGCCGCCAGCGCGCTGTCCGAACGCATGGTGTCGCGCGCGCTGGACCTTGGCGGAACCGCCACCGGCGAACATGGGATCGGGCGCGGCAAACTGGGTTACATGGCGCGCGAACATGGCGGCGGATGGGCAATGATGGGAGCGCTGAAACAGGCGCTCGACCCCGGCAACATCATGAATCCCGGCAAGCTTGTGCCACCGCGCGATCCATCCTGAAACGGGGTGATGCATGGCACGGACGGTTGGGGGCGCTGCCCCCGCCGCGGCCAGAGGCCGCGACTCCCCCGAGGTATTTGTCGCCAGATGAAGCCGCGATCAGCCCGCCATCAGCGCCTCGGCCGCGGCGCGGGCTTCAGCGGTGATCCGGTCGCCCGACAGCATCCGGGCGATCTCGTCGATGCGCGCATCCTGCGCGAGCGGAGCCACGGTCGAAAGCGTCGCACCATCCGCCACGGTCTTTTCCACCCGCCAGTGATGCGCGCCGCGCGCCGCCACCTGCGGTGAATGGGTGACCACCAGAACCTGCCCCCCATCGGCAAGCTGCGCAAGGCGGCGCCCCACCGCATCCGCCGTCGCGCCGCCCACACCGCGGTCGATCTCGTCGAAGATCATGGTGAGGCCGCTTTCGGTGCCGGTCAGACAAACCTTGAGCGCCAACAGAAAACGGCTGAGCTCGCCCCCCGAAGCGATCTTGTTGAGCGGCCCCGCCGGGGCGCCGGGATTGGTGGCAACCGTGAAGGTGACGGCATCGCGCCCCTCGGGGCCGGGATCGGCGGCAGTGATGGCCGTGGTGAAAGCCGCGCGCTCCATCTTGAGCGGAGCGAGTTCGTCGCGCATTGCGCGGTCAAGCGCCGTCGCGGCCTCAGCGCGCGCGCGGCTGAGCGCGGTTGCGGCCGCGTCATAGGTCTGTTGGGCTCCGCGCAGCGACTGGCGCAGCGCTTCCAGATCGGCGTCGCCCTGGTCAAGCGAAGCCAGGCGCGCGCGCAGATCACCTGCGAAATCGCCCAGATCATCCGCCCCGACACCATGTTTGCGCGCCAATGCGCGGATTGCGAACAGCCGCTCCTCGGTTTCTTCCAGCTCGATCGGGTTGAATGTCAGCGCCTCGAGGCAGCGCGCCACACCCTGCGCGGCCTCGTCGAGTTCAACCATCGCCCGGCCAAGCGCCGCGATCGGCGCGTCAAGCTGCGTCTCGGCGCGCGGCGCGACCCCTTCAAGCCAGCGCAGCGCATCGCCCGCCGCACCCTCGGCCCCCTCATGGCCAAGCGCGGCCTGCGCGCGGGTGATATCCTCGCAGATCCGTTCAGCCTGCTGCATCAGGCGGCGGCGCGTATCAAGCGCCTCATCCTCGCCGGGCTGCGGGTCGAGCGCATCAAGCTCAGCCACCGCATGACGCAGGAAATCCTCCTCGGCGCGCACCGAATGAAGCGCGGCCTCGGCGGCCTCCAGCGCCTTTTGCGCCGCCGCCACGCCGCGCCATGCCGTGCGCGTATCCGATTTCAGCCCGTCAAGGCGGCCATATGCATCCAGAAGCAGCCGGTGCCCGCGCGGATCGAGCAGCCCGCGGTCGTCCTGCTGGCCATGCAGCTCGACCAGCGTATCCGAAAGCCGCCGCAGCACCTCGCCCGAGCAGCGCCGATCATTGACCCAGGCGGTCTTGCGCCCGTCGCGCGTATTGACCCGGCGCAGGATCAGCTCATCACTCTGGGGCAGACCCGCCTCATCGAGCACCGCGCGCGCGCCGTGGCCCTCGGGCAGGTCGAACACGGCCGTCACTTCGCCCTGATCCGCGCCCTGACGCACCAGTTCGGCGCGCCCGCGCCAACCCAGCACGAAACCGAGCGAGTCCAGCAGGATCGACTTGCCCGCACCGGTCTCGCCGGTCAGCACGTTGAGCCCGGGCTGAAAGGCCAGGTCGAGATGGTCGATAATCAGGATATTGCGAATATCAAGCGCGCGCAGCATCGGAGGTTTCCCGGTTGCGGGGCAGGCCCCGCAACCCCTTTACAACCAACGGCCCTGGATCATCTGGCGATAGACCTGACGCAGCCAGTTGTCGCCAGCCGCCTCCAGCGTGAGCCCCTGACCGGTCAACAGCTTGTAGCTGTCCTCATACCATTTGGTGCCCCGGAAATTGTATCCCAGGATCGCACCGGCGGTGCGGGCCTCGTCAATGAGACCCAATGAGAGATACGCCTCGACCAGGCGATGCAGCGCCTCGGGCGTGTGGCTGGTGGTCTGGAAATCCTCGACCACGACGCGGAACCGGTTGATCGACGCGGCGAAATGATCGCGCTTGAGGTAATAGCGCCCGATTTCCATTTCCTTCGAAGCCAGATGATCGAAGGCCAGATCGAATTTCAGGATCGCCGAGCGGGCATATTCGCTGTCGGGATAGCGCTCGATCACCTCGCGCAGGGATTGCAGCGCCTGGAAGGTCAGGCCCTGATCGCGCCCCACCTCGTCGATCTGGTCGTAATAGCTGAGCGCCAGCAGGTATTGCGCATAACCCGCATCCTCATCGGTGGGATAGAAATCGATATAGCGCTGCGCGGCGGCGCGGCTGTTCTCGTAATCCTGATCCTTGTGATAGGAAAAAGCCTGCATGATCAGCGCACGCTTGGCCCATTCCGAATAGGGGTAAAGCCGTTCGACCTGGCCGAACACATCGGCGGCCTGGCCGGGATTGTTGCGCGCCAGATCGTATTCAGCGCGCTCGAATATCTGCTGGGCGGTGTATTGCTCGAAATCGACATCGCCGCGATCAATGCGCGCTCTGTCACCACAGGCCGCGAGGCTCAGGCCCACGACGATTGCACCGACCAGCTTTGCCCGGGACTTGCCGATTGTCATGCTCGAACTCACCTATTTTGCGCGATGCCGGGGTCGAACCCCACGTTTCACGTCCGGTCCTAGCACATAAATTTCCGGTGCAAAACGCCTTTGGCGGTTTTATTGCCGCGCTCAGGCGACTTCCGGAATCTCGCCCCAATGAACACCGGCGCCGGGAAGATGTCCCGCCGTCACGCTGTCGCACAGGACGGTTTCATGGCTATCGGGGCGCGAAAACAGCTCGCGCAGAAGGTCGTTGGTCAGGGCATGACCGGCGCGGATGCCTTGGTAATGGCCCAGTATCGGCAGGCCGGCAAGGCCCAGATCGCCCACCGCATCCAGCATCTTGTGGCGCACGGCCTCGTCCGCATGACGCAGCCCGCCGGGGCTCAGAACCTGCTCGCCATCGACGACCACGGCATTTTCCAGAGTCCCGCCAAGCGCCAGCCCATTGGCGCGCATCATGTCCACATCCGCCTTGCGGCAGAACGTGCGGCTGTTGGAAAGCTCGCGCACGAAGCTGCCATTGGACATGTTCAGCACCTTGCGCTGGCTGCCGATCGCGGCATCCTCGAAATCAATGGCGAATTCGATCATCAGGCTGTCATGCGGCAACAGCCGCGCCATCGCGGCGCCGCGGCGCACTTCGACCGGCTCAAGGATGCGCAGTGCCCGCACCGGGGCGTTCATGCGCCGCACACCATGGCGCAGGATACCGCGCACGAAAGCGGCCGAACTGCCGTCAAGTATGGGAACCTCGGGGCCGTCGATCTCGATCGTGGCATTGTGAATACCGCAACCGACCAGCGCCGCCATCACATGTTCCACCGTCGAGACAGTCACCCCGTGGCGGTTCTCGAGACGGGTGCAGAGCGGGGTTTGATGGACATGATCCCACAGGCCCGGAATGCGCCCGCGATCCGCGGCCACGTCGCTGCGGCGAAACACGATCCCCTGATCTGCCGCGGCGGGCAGTATCGTCGCACAGGCCGGTTGCCCCGAATGCAGGCCTACCCCATGAAAAGAGACCGGTGTCTGGATCGTTGTCTGCAAGACTGTCCTCATCCGTGCTTGACGCGCACTGCTTGAAATATTTCCAAATGGTTTAAATCCGCCGCCGCCAAGGCTCAATTCAATCTTTGCAACGTTATGAAACATCGCCCCGATACAGCGGGCGGAATCTTGCCTACGCCAGGCGGCGCGCCGCCAAACCACTGACCATGAACGAAAAACGGGCCGCCCGAAGGCGACCCGTTCTGATCTGTTGATCCGTGGTTCAGTTCGCCTGTCGGCGCAGAAATGCCGGAATCTCGATCTGATCGTCGGTTTCTTCCTCCGCCTCGGGTGCCGGCTGGCGCGCCTGCGGCGCTTCCATGGTCGGCTGCTGGCGGGCCGGACGCTGGGGTTCCTGCTCCGCGTGGCCGGTCATCCGGTTGATCAGCGAGTTGATCCCGAAACGCTGGCGCGGCTCGCCCTGCGCGTCGCCTGCGGCAGGGGCGGCGGTGTGCTGGGGCTGCTGCTGCTCATCGCGGCGGCGCGCCTCGGGGGCCTTGCCGACAGCGGCCTGCAAGCGGGCCATCGCCTCGGGCGACGGGGTGCCCGCGGCGCGCGGCGCGACATAGGCTCCCAGCTCGGCATCGTCCTGCTGCGCGTGATGCGCGGCAGGCTCGAAGGTCTCGTTGCGCGGCGGGTAGGCTGGCGGCGGCAGGTCGTCATCCTGCATGCTGTCGGCGCGCTCCTCGAAGATATCTTCATGCTGCTCTTCGGCAGCGGCGCGCTGCGTGTCGAACTCGGGTTCGTTGAACAGGCTCGGCTCGGGTTCATGCGACGCGCTCGCGGCCACCGGCATCGGATCGGGGGCCTGCTCTTCGGCGGGCTCCTGTGCGGCGACGGGGCGCAGCGGCTCGGCCATCGAGCGGCGCGGCATCGGCAGATCGCGACCATTGGCGTTGGCGTCGATCCCGGTCGCCACGACACTGACCCGCATCGTGCCTTCCATGCTGGTATCCAGCGTCGAGCCGACGATGATATTGGCGTCGGGGTCCACTTCCTCGCGGATGCGGTTGGCCGCCTCGTCCAGTTCGAACAGCGTCAGGTCGTGCCCGCCGGTGATGTTGATCAACACACCCTTGGCACCCTTCAGGCTGATCTCGTCCAGCAGCGGGTTCGCTATGGCCTTCTCGGCCGCCTGGATGGCGCGTTCCTCGCCGGAATCCTCGCCGGTGCCCATCATCGCCTTGCCCATCTCGTCCATCACGGCCCGGACATCGGCAAAATCCAGATTGATGAGGCCGGGGCGCACCATCAGGTCGGTCACGCCCTTGACGCCCTGATAGAGCACGTCATCCGCCATCGAGAACGCCTCGGTGAAGGTCGTCTTCTCATTGGCCAGACGGAACAGGTTCTGGTTGGGAATGATGATCAGCGTATCGACCATCTTCTGCAAGGCCTCGACGCCTTCCTCGGCCTGGCGCATCCGCTTGCCGCCCTCGAACTGGAACGGCTTGGTGACGACACCCACCGTCAGCACACCCAACTCGCGCGCTGCCTGGGCGATGATCGGCGCAGCACCGGTGCCGGTGCCCCCGCCCATGCCCGCGGTGATGAAGCACATATGCGCGCCCGCCAGATGATCGACGATCTGTTCGATATTCTCTTCGGCTGCGGCTGCCCCGATCGAGGCCTTGGCGCCCGCGCCCAGACCTTCGGTCACTTTCACGCCCAACTGGACGCGGTGTTCGGCCTGACTTTGCTGAAGCGCCTGCGCGTCCGTGTTGGCAACGACAAAGTCAACACCGTCGAGTTCCTTCTCGATCATGTTGTTGACCGCGTTGCCCCCCGCGCCGCCGACACCGAACACGGTGATCCTCGGCTTGAGTTCGTTTTCCTGGTCCTGACCTGGCATCGTGAGATTCAATGTCATTGCTCTATCCGCCTGCTGTTGCGCCTGCCTCTGCCCGACAGACCGTTTTTCCGCCTAATCACCAGTATTCTTACCGATGCTTGACCCTTGCGTCACCCCAAAATCACCGAAATGACACAAAATATGGCCACATTTTTGCGCTAACACGCGGGATTTCGCCGATGTGACCATATCTAGCGTTCACCAATTATCCTTGAACCATTTCACAGCCCGCTTCAGCGAACGCGCCGGGTAGCGATCCACGGGAATCTCGAAGTCCCACCACTCGTCCTGAGGATTCGCCGCAAACAGGCACATCCCGACCGCGCTCGAAAAGCCCGGACCGGTCGCCGCCTGCGGCAATCCATGTACTCTCAGCGGGCGCCCCAGCCGCACCTGGTGGCCCAATATCTTGCTGGCCAGCCCGTCAAGGCCGGGGATCTGGCTGCCTCCGCCGGTCAGCACGATCTGCTGGCTCGGCAGGTGGTCAAACCCCGCGGCATCCAGCCGCGCGCGCACCTCTTCCAGTATTTCCTCGACGCGCGGACGCATGATCCCGATCAGTTCGGCGCGGCTGACCGTGCGCCGGTCATGTTCCCAGTCGCCGGTCTCGCCGCCGATCTCGATCATGTCGCGGTCGTCCTGCCCGGTGGCGACAACACCACCGTAAAACGTCTTGATGCGCTCGGCGGTGGCCTGCGGCACCTGCAACCCCATCGAGATATCGCCCGTCACATGATCGCCGCCCATACGCACGCTGTCGGCATAGATCATGTGCTTCTTGATGAAGATCGACACGCCCGCCGTACCACCGCCAAGGTCGATACAGGCTGCACCCAGCTCCTGCTCGTCCTCCACCAGCGCCGAAATGCCGCTCACATAGGCCGAGCTCGCAAGCCCCGCCAGTTCCAGGTCGCAGCGTTTGACGCAATGGGCGATATTCTGGATCGCGGCGCCATCCACCGTCAGCATATGCATGTCGGTCGACAGGGTCTGCCCCATCTGCCCGCGCGGATCTTCCAGCCCGCTGCGATGATCCAGCGCGAAATTCACCGGCTGCGCGTGCAGCACTTCGCGCCCCTCGCCATAATCGGGCACGTCGCAGGCGCTCAGCACCCGGCTGACATCCTGCTCGCTGACGTTGCGCCCCTCCAGGTCGACGGCCCCCGCCAGCCCGTAGGACCGCGGCGCGGCCCCGGCGAAACAGCCGATCACGTGATCGACCCGGATGCCGGCCATCTTCTGCGCGGCCTGCAAGGCCGTGCGGATCGCGCGTTCGGTCTCGGCCATGGCGTTGATTTCGCCAAAGCGCACCCCGCGCGAGCGCGTCGTCGCCGCGCCGATCACCCGGAACCCCGCCTGCCCGGCCATCGCGCCGATACCGTCGGAATCCACCAGCCGCGCGCTGCCGTCGAACCGCAGCACCAGGCAGGCGATCTTCGAGGTCCCCACATCCAGCACCGCCACGACGCCGCGTTGCATCGCCGCCTTGCGCATGTTGCGCATCGCCCGTTGGGTTTCATAGAGCTCGATCATCGTTTTATTCCGCCCCGACTGTCATCTTCGTTACCCGCCACCAGTCTTCGACCGCGCGGGGGTTCATTCTTATGGTGGGCCGTTCGGCCAGCCGCATATCCACCGCCACCAGGTCACGCGCCAGCATGTCCTGCACCTCGTCCAGCGCCAGAACCCGTTCCAGCGCCCGCACCGGGTTGCGCTCGGGCAGCAGGATGCGCTGCTCGCGGTCAAGAACCACATCCCAGCGCCGCTCGCCCATCCGGACCAGCCCGCGCAGGCGCGGCTCGATCGGGCCGGCGGCGCGGATGATGTCCAGCGCCTCGGGCACCGCCCTGTCAGCGCCCTCGCCCACCACCAGCGGCAGATCGGCGCGATCCTGTCGCGCCAGCATGTCATCGACCACGACACCATCCACATCGACCGCGCCCAGCCCGTCGCGCGTGCGCCACAGCGCCACCGGCTCGCGCTCGGTGACGCTGGCCGCCAGGATACCGCCACGCCGCACCCGCAGACTGGCCGAGGCCACCGCCGGCAGGCCCTCGATCATCTCGCGCACATGCTCGAGATCCAGATCGAACGAGCTCGCCGGCAGATCGAAGGGAAATATCTCGCGGATATCCTCTTCGACGCCGGTGCTCGCACCCTCTACGCTCAGCAATTCGACCATGAATTCGGGCCGTGTCTCGAAGTCCCGGCGCAGCTCGGCCAGCGTGGCCGTCACCGCCTCGCGCCGGGTCTCGTCGGCGAAATAGCCCGCCCCCAGCACCGCGATCATCCCAAGCGGCACGCCAAAGCGCAGCGCCTTGCGAAACATCGGCGTCAGCATCAGCCGCTGAAGCCGGTAAGACCAGCGCGACGGCGCGGGATCGGGGCGCGTCATCTGTTGCATGACGCATCCTCCACCATCCAGCGGCAGAGCTCGGGAAAGGGAATGCCCACCGCCTGCGCCTGCTCGGGCGACAGCGATGTCGGCGTCATCCCTGGCTGGGTATTGGTCTCAAGCAGCACAAGCCCGTCCAGCCCGCGCGCCTCGTCCCAGCGAAAATCGGTCCGGCTCAACCCGCGACAGCCCAGCACCTCATGGGCGCGCAGCGCATAATCAAGACAGGCTTCGGATATCTCGGCGGGGATATCGGCGGGCACCACGTGGCGCGACCCTCCGGCCTTGTATTTCGCATCGTAGTCATACCAGCCATCGGTCAGGATATCAGTCACCGTCAGCGCCCGGTCGCCCATCACGGTCACCGTCAGCTCGCGCCCCGGCGCGAAGGCCTCGACCATCACGATCTCGGGCATGTCCGCCGACAGCGCGGGCGGCCCGTTGGCCACCTCGTTCACCAGGTAGACCCCGACTGACGAGCCCTCGTTATTGGGCTTCACCACATAAGGCGGGTCCATCACATGCGCCCCGCACACATCGTCGCGCGCCGCCAGGTGGCTTTCCACCACCGGCAGCCCCTCGGCCAGATAGGCCGCTTTCGATTTCTGCTTGTCCATCGCCAGCGCCGAGGCCAGCACGCCCGAATGGGTATAGGGCAGGCCCATCCATTCCAGCAGGCCCTGCACGCAGCCATCTTCGCCCCAGCGGCCATGCAGCGCGTTGAAAACGGTGTCGGGCGCGATCTCGCTCAGGCGCTGACAGAGATCAGCCCCGGCATCGATCTCGACCACCGTGTATCCTGCTTCCCGCAATGCGGCGGCGCATTCATGTCCTGACGAGAGCGACACTTCGCGTTCGGCCGAAGGTCCGCCCATAATCACCGCCACAATCGGGGATTTTCCGCTCGAAAGTCCCAATATGTGCCTCAAAGTCCCGGGCCGTTTTGCCGACCCTATCTTATTGTCTTCGCCTGCCTTGGCGTCACGGGGCCGTTTCGCCGACCCTCATGATTTCCCAATGTAACTCTATTCCGCTGCTTTGGAAAACCCTTTTTCGCACCTCCTCGCCCAATCCTTCCAGATCGGCGGCGCTGGCATCCCCGGTATTGATCAGAAAGTTGGAATGCATCTCGCTCATCTGCGCGCCGCCCCTTCGCGCGCCGCGCATTCCTGCCTCGTCGATCACCTTCCAGGCCTTCAGATCATGCACGTCGTCATCGCGCCCGGTGCTGGAAAATCCGGCCGGGTTGCGAAAGGTGCTGCCCGCGCTGCGCGCCTTGGTGGGCTGGGTCTCGTCACGCTTCCTCAGTTGCTCCGCCATCCGCGCCTCCAGCGCCTCGGGCTCGCCCTGCGGGGCCTCGAAGGTGGCCTCGACAATCACCCACCCCTCGGGCAGATCGCTCTGGCGATAGCGATAATTGAGATCGGCGGCGCTCAGCGTCACCACCTCGCCCTCGCGCGTGACCGCGCGCGCGCTGACCAGACGGTCGGCGGTATAAACACCGTAGCAGCCCGCATTCATGCGCACCGCGCCCCCGATCGCGCCGGGAATGGTGCGCAGGAATGTCAAATCCAGCCCCGCCGCGGCGGCCTTGCGCGCCACATGCGCATCAAGCGCCGCGGCGCCCGCGATCACCTGCCTGCCCTCGATGGCGATCCCGTTGAACCCCCGGCCCAGGCGGATCACCACCGCGCGCAATCCGCCATCGCGCACGATCAGGTTGCTGCCAACGCCCATGGGAAACACCGCGACGTCCCTGTCAAGGGTGGCAAGGAACCCGGCCAGATCGTCGATATCCGCAGGCTGAAACAGCCAGTCCGCCGGGCCACCCACCCTGAGCCAGGTCAGCTCGCTCAAGGGGCGTTTCTCGGTCAGCTTGCCGCGCGTTTGGGGCATCTGCATCGCTCGTCCTTACCTCTTGTGTGCAAGCCAGCGGCCCAGATAGATGACCGGCCAGCGCAGGATACTCATGCCGGCGATCAGAACCGCCAGCCCCCACCAAGGGCCGTTCTGATACGTGACAAAGCCCAGAATGGGAACCCCGGCCGCGATCAGCACATAGGCGCGCCGCCAGTGATTGTCGCGGCTCGGGATCATCGCAAGGACATTGGCGGCAATCGCCCAGAGACAAGCCAGGACCAGCGAAAGGCTCATGACAGGACTCCGAAACTGATGGCCAGCGCACCAAGCGAGCCCAAAAGCCCCAGCACCGGCACCGCCATCGGCACCCGGAATGCCGCTTCGGGCTCGGCCCGCTTCATCGCGATCAGCGCGGCATTGACCAGCACAAAGACCGACAGCAGGATCGCCGATGTCGCCTCGGCCAGATCCGCCACCGGCAACATCACGGCCATCACGATCACCAGCCCCCCGATCAGCGCCGTCGCCAGAACCGGCGTGCCAAGGCGCGGATGCGCATGGTGAAAGATGGCCAAGGCCGGGCTGCGCTTGCCAACGCCGAACAGAACCCGGCTCGCCATCACGATCTGCGCCAGGATACCGTTCATCGCCGCCGCCACCGCGATGATCGACAGGAACGCCGCGCCCCCGCCCCGCGCATGGCTCCAGACCAGCGCCAGGGGCTGCTCGGATGCCCCAAGCTGCTCAAGCGGCACCGCGCGCACCGCCGCCCAGCTGACCAGCGCATAAAGCAGGCTGGTAATCACCAGCGCCAACAGGATCGCGCGCGGCAGGGTGTGGGTCGGGTCGCGCACCTCTTCGGCCATGTTCACGATATCCTCGAAACCGATAAAGGCGAAAAACGCCAGCACCGCCGCCGAGGCCACCCCCGACCAGACGATCCCGGCGGGCGCCTGCCAGTCGGTGACCGGCTCCGCGCTGGCCCCCGCCCAGACCACCAGCGCCAGGCCGATCACCTCAATCACGGTGAAGATCGCCGCCACGGTCAGGCTTTCCAAAACTCCGGCAATCGCCACGCCGACCAGAAACAGGCCCATCACGATGGCGGTCGGGGCAAAGGGCAGATCGACCACCGACACAAGATAACCGGTGCCGCCCCGCAATACCGCCGCCGCCGAGATGGTCCCCGCAGCCACCACCGCCAGCCCCACGACCAGCGCCAGCCAGGGCCGCCCCAGTCCCTTGGCGACGAAGATCGCTTCGCCCGCCGCCTCGGGCAGGCGGGTCGAAAATTCCGCATAGCTCAATGCCGATGGGGCCGCGATCAGACCGGCCAGAAGAAACGACAGCGGCGCCCAGATGCCCGCCTCGGCCGCAACCGCGCCGACCAGCACATAGATGCCCGCGCCCACCATGACACCCACGCCGTAAGCCGTCAGCAGGCCCAGCCCGATCCGCCGCTTTAACGCCTCCGCCATGATTCCGGCTCCCCTTGCGGCCACCCGGTGATCCCGGCCAAGGCCCAAATCTCACCATGCGCCAAGGCATGGCGAAGGACCGGCATCACCCGGCCACTTTCTGCCATCCTCCGCATTGGCACACTCATTTCTTCCGCCTCAGGCTCATGTGACATCCCGGCTTCCACTCATCTTCGCACACAAGCACACTGCCCGCATCCGCGCCATCCCGGACATATCGCCACCGCCAACCCTGGCTGGCAGAGTCACGGGTCATGAACTGAAACGCCGCGAATGTGGTCTGCGCCTCAGGGAATGTCAGATCATCAATTTCGTGCTCCGGCGCATAGACAAAGAAATAGACGAAATCGAAATCAACGCCCCAATCGGCCACAAGATCGGCATCGGCTTTGCCAAGCACCTCCCCCGCGATGGCATCATCTATCGGCGCCACCGCCTGATAGGCGCGCACCAGCACCGCTTCATCAAGCCCGGTCTCGGCCTTTTCGCCCAGCAGGCGCAGCATCTCCGCCGATGCGCCAGCCGACACGCCCGCGGATAGCAGCGCCACCGCCCCGGCCATGGCGATCCGGCGCGCCCCGATCGCATCGGCGCAAACTGCCAGACGCGCCCGAATTTCCGACATTGCGGGGCGCCTGGTCGTCATGGGATTACCCTTTCAGCTTTTCCGGCAGGGCATTGGCCCAGCCGCTGATCGTGCCCGCGCCAAGACAGACCACCATGTCGCCTTCCTGCGCCTCTTCGCGCACCAGCGCGACAAGATCGTCAAGCGTGCTGATCGCCCTTGCATCGCGATGCCCCGCACGCACCAGACCCGCGATCAGGTCGTCGCGGCTCGCGCCCTCGATCGGGTCTTCGCCCGCGGCGTAGACCTCGGCGATGGCGACCACGTCAGCCTCGTTGAAACAGGCGCAGAACGCGTCGAAATGGTGATGCAAGCGGGTATATCGGTGGGGCTGGTGCACCGCGATCACGCGCCCCTCGCAGGCCTGGCGCGCGGCTTTGAGCACGGCAGCGATCTCGGTCGGGTGATGGCCGTAATCGTCGATGATGGTGACACCGTTCACCTCGCCCACGCGGGTGAAGCGCCGGTTGACGCCACCGAACGCGGCCAGCGCCGCGCGGATCTCGTCGCGCTTCATGCCCAGATGCCGCGCCACCGCCACCGCGCTCAGCGCGTTCGAGACGTTGTGATCGCCCGGCATCGGCAATGTGCATCCCTCGATCATCGTGCCCTCGGCCTGCAGGGCCACGTCGAAATGCGCCACGCCCTTTTCGTATCGCAAGTTCACCGCACGGATATCGGCCTGGGTGTTGAACCCGTAGGTCACGACCCGCCGGTCGGTCAGCTTGGCAACCAGCGCCTGCACATCCGCATCATCGGTGCAGCACACCGCCAGCCCGTAAAACGGGATGTTGCTCACGAATTCATAGAAACCCCGGTGCAGGTTCTCCTCGGTGCCCCAATGCTCCATGTGTTCGGGGTCGATATTGGTCACGATGGCGATCGTCGCGGGCAGACGGTTGAAAGTGCCGTCGCTCTCGTCGGCCTCCACGACCATCCATTCGCCCTGCCCCACGCGGGCATTGCTGCCATAGGCATGGATGACCCCGCCATTGACGACCGTGGGGTCGAAATGCCCGTGATCCAGCAAGGCCGCGACCATCGTCGTCGTGGTGGTCTTGCCATGGGTGCCCGCCACCGCGACGTTGGACTTGAGGCGCATCAGTTCAGCCAGCATCTCGGCGCGCCTGACCACCGGAAGGCCGCGCCTGCGCGCCTCGTCAAGTTCCGGGTTTCCCGGCTTGATCGCGCTTGAGATCACGACCACGGCGGCCCCCTCCACATTGCCGGGGCTCTGCCCCTCGAACACCTTGGCGCCGATGCCCTCAAGGCGCGCCGTGATCGGGCTGCGCTTGAGGTCCGAGCCCTGCACGCGGTAGCCATGGTCGATCAGCACCTCGGCAATGCCCGACATCCCGATCCCCCCGATTCCGACGAAATGGATCGGGCCCACGTCCTGTGGCAGCTTGGTCGCCGCATTCATCATGCTGTCTCCTTCGGCCGGGCCATGCATCAGCCCTGCCCTTGATCTTGCTCTTGCTCCCGCCCGGCCAGCGCCTCGACCATGTCGGCCAGTTGCTGCGGCGCGTCGGGCTGGGCCACGCCAAGGGCGGCGCGCGCCATCTGCTCGGCACCTTCGGGATTGTTCAACACGGCTTCGATCTGCTCGGCAAGCGTATCGGCGGCCAGTTTCGACTCCGGAATCACGATCGCGGCCCCCGCCCGCGACAGCCCCCTGGCATTGGCGCTTTGATGATCGCCCGCCGCGGCGGCATAGGGGATCAGGATCGCGGGCCGCCCGATCACGCTGATATCGGCGACGCTGCTTGCGCCGGCGCGGCTGATCACCAGCTGCGCCTCGCTCATCCGGCGCGGCACGTCGCGAAAGAACGCCGCCACATCCGCATCGATCCCCTGCTCTGCATAAAACGCCGCCACCCTTGCGCCATCCTCCTCGCGCGCCTGATGCGCGACCCGGACATTGCGCTTCAGATCATCGGGCAAGGCCGCGATCGCCTCGGGCACCACCTCGCTCAGGATGCGCGCACCCTGGCTGCCGCCGATCACCAGGACCGACATCGGATAATCGCCCGGCGGAATATAGCCCGCGCCCTGCCGCTCCAGCACCGCGGCGCGCACCGGGTTGCCCACATGCACGCCCTCGACACCCCCGGGCAGGTCAGTCGGCCAGATACCGCAGGCCACGCGATCCACCCGCTTGGCGAACACCCGGTTCACCCGGCCCAGAATGCCATTCTGCTCATGCACCATGCGCGGCAAGCGCAACAGCCACGCCGCAGCCAGCGCCGGGATCGTCGGATAACCGCCGAACCCCACCACCACCGCCGGGCGATCGCGCAGCATGCGCAGGCTCGCACCCAACACACCGCCCAGGATGTGAAACGGCGCCAACAGCTTGTTGACGAACCCGCCGCGCGCGAATGTGGCGCTGGCGACCTGCTCGATCTCGACCGAATGGGGAAAGCCGCCGGTATAGCGCGCACCGCGCGCATCGGTGCTCAGCCGCACCCGCCAACCGCGCCGCAACATCACCTCGGCCAGCGCCTGCGCGGGAAACATGTGCCCGCCGGTGCCCCCGGCCGCGATCACCAGCAATGGGTCCTTCTCACTCACCGCTTCACCTCTTTGGTCTCTGCGCGCCGGCTCAGCGTCCCCGGCCGCGCAGAATGTCGCCTATCTCGCCCTGCGGGCGCGTGCGTGTGAATGCCAGCAGCATTCCCACCAGGATCCCCCCCGCAATCAGCGAAGAGCCCCCGTAACTCACAAACGGCAACGTCATCCCCTTGGCCGGCAACAGCCGCACCGCGACACCCATGTTGATCATCGCCTGCACCCCGAAGATCGCCACAAGCCCCGTGCCCGCCAGCCGGATAAAGGGATCACGCTCGCGCATCAGGCGCAACAGCGAGCGCACGACCACCCCGGCATAAAGCGCAATGATGCACAGCACCAGAACCAGACCGTATTCCTCGGCCGCGACCGCGATGATGAAATCCGTATGCGCATCGGGCAAGGACCACTTCACCTCGCCCTCGCCCACACCGACACCAAAGAACCCGCCCTCGCGGATCGCATTGGTCGCAAAGCCAAGCTGCGTCGTCGGGTCCACATCCGGGCTCAGGAACCCGTCGATGCGGCGCGCGAAATGCTCCGAACCCGAATAGGCCAGGGTCCCCGCCAGCACCGCACAACCCGCCATGCCCATCAAAAGCAGGATCGGCGCCCCGGCCACGAAATACATCACGCCCCAGGCGAACAGCACCAGACACGCCTGCCCGAAATCCGGCTGCATCGCCAGAAACACAGCGATCACCAGCGTCAGCATGAATGACCATGTCAGGCCGGGCGGGCCGTTGATCTCCTGGCTGGCGGCCATCATCCAGGCCGCCACCACCACGAAACCGGGCTTGAGGAATTCCGAAGGCTGGACGCTGGCAAACCCCATCGAATACCAGCGCACCGCGCCCTTGCCGAAATCGGTGCCGAAGACCGGTAACAGCACCAGCGCCACGAAAGCCGCCAGAAAGCCCAGCACCGCAAGCCGGCGCACCAGCTGCGGGCTCATCATCGAGGTCAGCACCATCGCCACCAGCGCAAGAAAGCCGAAGGCCAACTGCCGCTGCACATAATGGAAGGGCTGAAATCCGTTCGATTCCGCCAGCGGCGGCGACGCCGCCAGCCCCAGCAGAATACCGATGCCGAATAGAATGAGAACACAGGACACCGACCAATGATCGATGGTGCGCCACCATTTGGGAAGAATGGGCTCCGAATCCCGCACCGGGATCGTGCCATAGACCATCTCTGTCATATGAACCGCCGACTACTGCCTCATGTCCCGCCCCGTTTTCGGGGTCTCGTTTCGCAGTTTAGCACCAGAACCGCGCCGTGGGAAGCACTCATGCCCCACCCTGCGCGACTGAAAGCCGTTGACCCCGCCCGCGCCATGCGCCAAGGGCAATCCGATGCAGGTCAACACGCTGATCCTTGGCGCCGGCGCCGCCGGCATGATGTGCGCCGCCCATGCCGGGCCGGGCGTGCTCGTGCTGGATCATGCCAAGGCACCGGGCGAGAAAATCCGCATTTCCGGCGGCGGGCGCTGCAATTTCACCAATCTTCACACTGCGCCGGAAAACTTCCTGTCCGAAAACCCGCATTTCTGCAAATCCGCGCTCAGCCGCTACAGCCAGTGGGATTTCATCGACCTTGTCGGACACCACGGCGTCGCCTGGCACGAAAAGACCCTGGGTCAGCTTTTCTGCGACGGGCGCTCGGGGCAGATCATCGCCCTCCTGCGCGAAGAAATGGCCCGCGCGGGCGCCGATCTCTGGCTTCAGGCGTCATTGGCGGGGCTCTCTCATGACGATCAGGGCTTTCGCGCCGAGATCGACCACCACGGCGCGCGCCGCGTGGTGCGCGCGCGCAATCTGGTGGTCGCCACCGGCGGCAGATCGATTCCCAAGATGGGCGCCACCGGGCTTGCCTATGACATCGCCCGCCAGTTCGGCCACTCCGTCACCGAAACCCGCCCCGCTCTGGTGCCCCTCACCTTTCCCGACGGACGTTTCGCCGAAATCTCGGGCATCGCGACCCCGGCCCGTGTCTGGAATGCGCGCACCAGTTTCGACGAGGCCGTTCTTTTTACCCATCGCGGCCTCTCCGGCCCTGCGATCCTTCAGATCTCCTCCTATTGGCGCGAGGGCGAAGAGATCACCCTCGATCTCGACCCCCAAGGCGAGCTGCTGGCGGCCCTTCGCGAACAGCGCCAATCCTCTGGGCGGCGCAACCTCACCACCGAACTCGCGCGCCACCTGCCCGCCCGACTGGTCGATCACCTCGCCCCCGGCCTGCCGCCGGGCAATCTCGCCGATCAGTCAGACGCGGCGCTGGCCGACATGGTCGCGGGGCTGCGCGCCTGGCACCTGCGCCCCGGCGGCTCGGAAGGCTACCGCACCGCCGAAGTGACCCTTGGCGGCGTCTCGACCGACGGGCTCTCGTCGCGCAGCATGATGTCGCGCCATCTGCCGGGGCTCTATTTCATCGGCGAAGGTGTCGACGTGACCGGCTGGCTGGGCGGCTACAATTTCCAGTGGGCCTGGTCCTCGGGCTGGGCCGCGGGACGGGCAATCGTGGGCGGCCAGACGGGCTGACCGGGGTGCCTTGGGGCGGGGTTTGTACACGTTTTCCCGGCGCACCCGTCACTTTGGTACAAAACCGGCGTACAAACCGGACGTTTCGTACAAAAAATCACAGCCGGTTGCGGACCTCCCGGATGAAGTCATCGCCGCGTTTTTCAAAGTTGTCATACTGGTCGAAACTGGCCGCTGCGGGGGCCAAAAGCACCGTCTCACCCGGCTGCGCCTCGTTCATGGCGGCCTCGACGGCGCGCGCCATCGTGGTGCAGATTTCGGCCTCAACCCCTTCAAGTTGCAGGGAAAATTCCGCCGCCTCGCGACCGATCACATAGGCTTTCGTGACATGTTCCAGCGCTGGCGCCAGCGCCGACAGCCCGCCCTCCTTTTCCAGCCCGCCGCAAATCCAGCGGATTTTTCCAAACGCTTTCAATGCCTTGAAGGCGGAATCCACATTGGTGGCCTTGCTGTCATTGACGAATTTCACCCCGTCCTTCTCGGCAATCAACTGGCTGCGATGCGGCAGCCCGCCAAAGGACTGAAACGCCCGCTCGATCACCTTGGGCGACAGGCCCAACGTGCGGCAGGCGGCATAGGCGGCGCAGGCGTTCTGGTGGTTATGTTCACCGGGCAAGCCTTTGATATCCCTCATATCTATCGCGCCCGCCTGACGGCCCTTGCGGTATTCCGACAAGAACCCCTTGCGCGCGAAAACCGACCATCCCGGCCCGGCGAGCTTGCGGTTGACCGACACCCGGATCACCCGGTCATCGCTCGGTGCCTCGGCCATCTGCCCGGCCAGGAACAGCCCCTCGGGCTCGTCCACCCCGATCACCGCCCGGTCCGGTCCGCCCTCCGCGAACAGTCGCCGCTTGGCCGCGAAATACCCGCCCAGCCCGGCGTGACGGTCCAGATGATCGGCAGATAAGTTAGTGAAAACAGCAACATCCGGGGTCAGGGCGCGGGCCAGCTCGGTCTGGTAGCTGCTCAGTTCCAGCACCACCACACCGCCATCGCCCGGCGGGTCGATATCCAACACCCCCCGCCCGATATTCCCCGCCAGCTGCACATCCTTGCCGGCCTCTTGCAACACATGGTGAATAAGCGCGGAAGTCGTTGATTTTCCATTACTTCCCGTAACCGCAACTACCCGTGGCGGCACGTCATGCGCGGCCCATCCCGCCGCCGCGAAGGAGCGAAAGAACAGCCCGATGTCATTGTCGACGGCAACCCCGGCGCGCAGGGCATTTGCGACCACCTTGTTGGGCTGCGGATAAAGATGCGGAATACCGGGGCTGACGATCAGCATGGCGATGCCGTCGAAGGCGCCGTCACGGGTCAAGTCATTGATTTCGAATTCTTCTTCCAGCGCCTTTTCACGCGCCTCAGGCGAGTCGTCCCAGGCCAGAACCTGCGCCCCGCCCGCTCGCAGAGCGCGCGCCGCACTGAGGCCGGAACGCCCAAGGCCCAATACCGCCACGCGCTGCCCGGCCACGCCCTGCACCTCGATCATGCCTCACCCTTTCGTTCCTTCGCCGCGCCAAACTGCCCCCACAACGCCGCGCGCGCAAGCGGTTAACGACGCCTTAACCGACCAATAGCCGATCCGGGCCGCCGAGTGCATCACGCCTTGTTAACAAGGGCATCCGGCCATATTTGGCCAATCTGCATCGCGTCGGCATCATGTCGGTATCGCGTCGGTATCGCATCCGTCCCGACCCGACCGGGGCCGCCCATTAACGAATTTTCAGCGTCGCCAGCCCGATCATGGCGAGGATCAGGGCGATGATCCAGAAGCGGATCACGATCTGGGGTTCGGCCCAGCCCTTCTTCTCGTAATGGTGATGGATCGGCGCCATCAGGAACACCCGCTTGCCGGTGCGCTTGAAATAGAACACCTGGATGATGACGCTCAGCGCCTCGACCACGAACAGCCCGCCGACAATGGCCAGCACGATCTCGTGCTTGGTGGCGACCGCGATCGCCCCGAGCGCGCCGCCAAGCGCCAGCGACCCGGTATCGCCCATGAACACAGCCGCCGGCGGCGCGTTATACCAAAGAAACCCCAGCCCGCCGCCAAAAAGACCGGCGGTAAAGATCAGGATTTCACCGGTACCCGGCACGTAATGCACGTCAAGATATTCGGTGAAATCGACGCGCCCCACCGCATAAGCAATGACTCCGAGCGCACCGCCCGCGATCATCACCGGCATGATCGCCAGCCCATCAAGCCCGTCGGTCAGGTTCACCGCATTCGCCGCGCCGACGATCACGATCATGGCGAAGGGGATGAATATCCAACCCATGTTGATCAGCATGTCCTTGAACACCGGCAGCGCCAACTGATATTGCAGTTCGGCGGGGTGGTACCAGGCCGCCCATGCGGCAGCGATGGCGGCAATGAGAAAGCCAAGCCCAAGGCGCAGCTTGCCCGGCACGCCCTTGACGTTCTGCTTGCTGATCTTGGCGTAGTCGTCCCAGAAGCCTATCAGCCCGAAGGACAGCGTGACGAACATCACCATCCAGACATAAGGATTGTCGAGCCGCGCCCATAACAGGGTCGCGGTCATCAAGGCCCCCACGATCAAAAGACCGCCCATCGTCGGCGTGCCGGACTTGGCAATATGCGTTTCCGGCCCGTCGGCGCGGATCGGCTGACCCTTGCCCTGGCGCTTGCGCAGCACATTGATCAACGGCGGCCCGAACATGAAGCCGAAGAACAGCGCCGTCATGAAGGCGCCCCCGGCCCGGAAGGTTATATAGCGGAAAAGATTGAAAAAATCCCCGCCATCGGACAACCCTGTCAACCAATACAACATCTCAGCGTCTCTCCATCTGATGTCCGGCGGCGCGCCCGATCCGGCGCAGCGCGTCGACGACAAGGCTGACCCGGCTCCCCTTGGAGCCCTTGACCAGCACGACATCGCCGGCATCTATCACACGATGGGCCTGCTCTGCCAGTTCCTCGGCATGGGCGACCCAGCGACCGCGTTTTGGTTCTGGAAGCGCCTCCCAGAGAGCCCGCATCAGGGGCCCGACGCAATGAACGGTATCCAGCGCCTCGATATGCGCCAAATCTGCCAGCGCCTGATGCAGCGCGGTCTCGTCGGGGCCAAGTTCCAGCATGTCGCCCAGAATGGCGATGCGCCGTCCCTTGGAAACGCGCCCGACGCTGTCCTCGGGCGTGGTCGCGGCCAGCACTTCGAGAGCGGCCTCGATCGAGGTTGGATTGGCGTTGAAGGCATCGTCGATCAGGATGATGGAATGATCGTCGATCGAATCGAGCAGGATCGTTTCGCGCGTACCGCGCCCCGCCGGAGGCAGCCAGTTGGAAAGATCGCGCGCCGCCAGAGTCGCATCAGCCCCGAGCGCCTCGGCCACGGCCAGCACGCCAAGCGCATTGGCCGCGAAATGGCGCCCCGGCACCGAAAGCTTGACCAGTTGGCGCCCCGAGGGCAGATCGGCGCGGATCACCGTGGACCCCGCCGCAAGATCGACCGAGGCCAGCCGGTAATCGCAACCATCGCCCGCCCCAAAGCGCAGCATCGGCGCACCCGCCGCGCTGACGGCGTCGTCGATCACGCGGCTCAGGTTTTCGGGCAGATCGCCGTTAGAGATCGCGATGCCCCCCGGCTCAAGCCCCTGAAAGATCGCGGCTTTCTCTGCCGCGATACCCTCGATGTTGTCGAACGCCTCGAGATGGGCAGCTGCCACGGTGGTGATCAGCGCCACATGCGGGCGCGCCATGCGGCTCAGGGGCGCGATCTCGCCGGGGTGGTTCATGCCGATCTCGATCACCGCGAATTCGGTGTCGGCGGGCATGCGCGCCAGTGTCAGCGGCACGCCCCAGTGGTTGTTGTAGCTGGCCTCGGCGCTATGAGTGCGGCCCTGCGCGCAAAGCACCGCATGCAGCATTTCCTTGGTCGAGGTCTTACCGACCGAGCCGGTCACCGCGACCACGCGCGCATCGCTGCGCGCCCGCGCGGCGCGGCCCAGATCCTCGAGCGCGGCCTGAACATCATCGACGATCAGAAGCGGGGCGCTGTCGTCCAGCCCCTCGGGAATGTGGCTGACCAGCGCGGCGGCGGCGCCATTGGCCAGTGCCTGCGCCACGAAATCATGCCCGTCGCGCGCCGCTTTCAGCGCCACGAACAGATCGCCCGCCTGCAAGCTGCGACTGTCGATCGAGACGCCATCGGCCTTCCAGTCGCCCGTGGCGCGCCCATTGGTGGCGCGGGCGGCCTCGTCTGCGCGCCACAATGTCATGCCAGCCCCCCGTCAAGCGCCGCCACCGCGACGCTGGCCTGTTCGCTGTCATCAAAGGGAAAGACATCGTCGCCGACGATCTGGCCGGTCTCGTGGCCCTTGCCGCAGATCAGCAGCGCATCGCCCGGCCCCAGCATGTCGACACCGCGCAGGATGGCTTCGGCGCGGTCGCCCACGTCGCGGGCCAGTTCGGCACCGCCCGCGTTGGCGACGCCCGCCATTACCGCCGCGCGGATCGAGGCGGGGTCTTCGCTGCGCGGATTGTCATCGGTGATGATCACCAGATCGGCATTCTCGACCGCCGCCTGCCCCATCAGGGGCCGCTTGGCCGTGTCGCGATCACCCCCCGCGCCAATGATCGCCACGAGGCGGCCCATCACATGCGGACGCAGCGCCTTCAACGCGGTGGCGACGGCGTCGGGCGTATGGGCGTAATCGACAAACACCGTCGCGCCGTTGGCGCGCGTTGCGGCCAGTTCCATGCGCCCGCGCACCGTCTTCATATGTCCCAGTGTCTCGAACACCCGTTCCGGGTCGGCCCCGGCTGCGATGGTCAGACCAGCGGCCAGCAGCACGTTTTCGGCCTGAAAGCCGCCGATCAGGTCAAGCGACACCTGATGCGCGCGCCCCTTCCAGTCAAAGCGCAGATCCTGCCCGGTCGGGGCAAATCGCTGGGCCTGAAGATGAATGTCGCTGCCCGCCGCGCGCCCCACGGTAATCAGGTCCTGCCCGCGCGCGCAGGCGATCTCGGCCATGGCGGGGCCCTTGTCATCATCGACATTGATCACCGCGATTCCGTCCTCGGGCAGGACGCGGGCGAAAAGCCCCGCCTTGGCGGCGAAATATTCATCGAACCCGGCGTGGTAATCCAGGTGATCCTGGCTGAAATTCGTGAAGCCCGCCGCCATCAGGCGCACCCCGTCAAGGCGGCGCTGTTCGAGCCCATGCGAGGAGGCCTCCATCGCGGCGTGCGTCACGCCCGCAGCTTCGCATTCCGACAGGACCCGGTGCAGCGTGATCGGTTCGGGCGTGGTATGGGCCAGCGGCGCGTCATGGGCGCCCTCGACCCCGGTGGTGCCGATATTCACCGCCGCCAGGCCAAGTTCGGTCCAGATCTGGCGGCAGAAATTGGCGACCGAGGTCTTGCCGTTGGTGCCGGTCACGGCGACCATCACCTCGGGCTGCGCGCCGAACCACAGCGCGGCGGTATAGGCCAGTGTCTGTCGCGGGTCTTCGGCAAGGATCAGCGCGGCGTCGCTGGTCGAAAGCTCGTCCGCCGCCAGCCGCGCGCCTTGCGCATCCGTCAGGACCGCGCCCGCACCCATGCGCAGCGCATACTGGATGAAATCGCCGCCATGCACCCGCGTGCCCGGCAGGGCCGCGAAAAGATGGCCCTCGCGCACCTCGCGGCTGTCCACCGAGAGGCCGGTGATATCGGCCCGGCGCCCGCCCTGAGCGGTCAGGCCCAGTTCCGCCAGTGATTTGGTCTGCCCCGCCGCCATGTTATCCTGCCCGTCGGCCTAGTTCGATGTGAGGGTTATACCAGCCAGTTCGCCGGGTTCAATCTGCGGTCTCAATCCCAACAGGGGCGCCACCCGGCGGATGATCTCGGCGGCGACGGGCACGGCCGTCCATCCGGCGGTGCGACGCGGCTCGTCGCCCGAGGTCTCGACCGGTTCATCGAGTGTCACGACCAGCACATATTGCGGGTCATGCGCCGGAAAGACGCTGGCGAAGGTGGCGATCACCTTGTCCTCGTAATAGCCGCCGCCGCGTTCCTTGGGCTTGTCGGCGGTGCCGGTCTTGCCCGCCACGGCATAGCCCTCCACCTCGCCAAAGCTGGCGGTGCCCTCGGACACCACCTTGCGCAGCATGGTCATGGACGCGCGCGCGGTCTGCTCGGACATCACCCGCGGGCCCAGCTGTGCCGCGGGCTGGCGCAACAGGCTGGGCGTGACCTTGCGCCCGCCATTGGCCAGCGTCGCATAGGCCGCCGCAAGATGCATCGGGCTGGCCGAAAGGCCATGGCCATAGGAAATCGTCATCGTCGAAAGTTCCGACCAGCGCGGCGGCAGCAGCGGCTGCCCGCCCTGCGCCTCGACCATCTCGACGGGGGTGGGTTCGAAGAAACCCAGTTGCTTCATGAAGTCCTGCTGACGCTCGGTGCCGATCATCTGGGCGATGCGGGCGGTGCCGATATTCGAGGATTTGACGATCACCTTGGTCGCGCTCATTTCCGAACCGTAATCGCGGAAATCGCGGATCCGGTGCTTGCCCCAACGCAGCGGCCCCTGCGTGTCGATGATGGTCGAGGGATTGATCAGCCCCAGATCCAGCGCCTGCGCCACCGCGAAAATCTTGAAGGTCGAGCCAAGCTCGTAAACCCCCTGCACCGCACGGTTGAACAGCGGGCTGTCGCCGGGGTTGCCCTCGACGGGCGGGCGTGGGCGGTCATTGGGGTCGAAATCGGGCAGCGAAGCCATCGTGAGGATCTCGCCCGTCTTCACCTCCATCAGGATCGCTGTCGCGCCCTTGGCGTTCATCAGCTTCATGCCGCCATGCAGAACGCGCTCGGTCGCCGCCTGCACCGACAGGTCCAGCGAGAGGCGCAGCGGCTCATGCCCTTGCGCAGGGTCGCGCAGCCGTTCATCGAATGTCTTTTCGACGCCGGCGACGCCGATCACCTCGGCGGCGTGTACGCCTTCGCGCCCGAAACTGGCGCCCCCCATCACATGCGCGGCCAGCTTGCCATTGGGGTAAAGGCGCATCTCGCGCGGGCCAAACAGCAAGCCCGGCTCGCCGATGTCATGCACGGCCTGCTTTTGCTCGGGGCTGAGTTTCTTCTTGATCCACAGGAACTTGCGCTTGCCCGTCAGGTCCTTGGTCAGACGCTCGCGGTCAAGATCCGGGAAGATCCGTACCAGTTCCTCGACCGCGCGTTCCGGGTCGATCATCTGGGGCGGCTGCGCATAAAGGCTGTGGGTTTCGAAATTGGTCGCCAGAATCCGGCCCTTGCGATCAACGATATCGGCGCGCTGCGCAAGGATCTGCGCCCCCGCGACCGAACTGCGCGGCTCGCTGGGTTCGGTGCTGGCCAGCACACCCATCCGCCCGCCGATCACCGCGAAGGCGCAAAAGAACATCACCCCAAGCACCAGAAGCCGCCCTTCTGCGCGCATCCGGGCGCGGTCGCGCATCTGTTCATGACGGATGCGGATATTCTCACGCTCGATGGCGTCGGGATTCTCGCCCTTGGCGCGGGCATCAAGAATGCGGGCAAGCGGGCGCAGGGGGGTGCGTATCATGGCTGATCGGCCTCCATGCCGGACACTTCGATCGGGTTGAGGATCGGCAACAATTCATCCTTGGGCGGATAGGCCACCTGGTCGATCCTGCCGAACTGATAGGGCTGCAGCGGCAACAGTCCCAGCTTGTCGAAATTGAGCTCGGCCAGCTCCATCAGCCTCTCGGGCCGGTTGAGATAAGCCCATTCGGCATTCAGCACCCGCAGACGCTGCCGGGTGCGGGCGATTTCGTGCTGAAGCTGCTCGGCCTTCGACAGTGCCGCCTGCGTGCGGTAATTCTCGCGGTAGGCCCAGAAGGCCAGGCCAATCACCGCCAAGGCGGTCAGAACGTAGAACAGGCTGCGCATTATCTGTCCCCCTTGAGCAATGGCATGCCGATCGCCTTGCGGTCAGCGGGCGTGGCGGGTGCCTCGGTGCGGATGGCGACGCGCAGCTTGGCGCTGCGGGCGCGCGGGTTCTCGGCCAGTTCCTGGTCATCGGGGCCGATGGCCTTGCGGCTCTTGAGCTCCCATTCGGCGGGGGGCGGAACGATGCGCGGCGCATGGCGGCTGCCACCGCCGCCGCCGCCCGACTTGGCCTGAAGAAAGCGTTTCACCATCCGGTCCTCGATGGAATGGAAGGTAACGACAGCCAGCTTGCCCCCCGGCGCAAGCGCGCGCCCGGCAGCCTCGAGCCCCGCCACCAGTTCGCCGAACTCGTCATTCACCGCGATGCGCAGCGCCTGAAAGCTGCGGGTCGCGGGATGGATCTGTCCGGGCTTGGGGCGCGGCAGGCATTTTTCGACGATCCCCGCCAGGCGCAGCGTCGTTTCGATGGGTTCAAGCGCGCGTTCGCGCAGGATCGCGCGGGCGATGCGCCGGCTGGCGCGTTCTTCGCCGTAAAGAAAAAGGATATCGGCCAGCTCGCCCTCGTCAGTGTTGTTGACAAGGTCGGCCGCCGTCGGCCCCTGCTGGCTCATGCGCATGTCCAGAGGGCCGTCGCGGTGAAAGGAAAACCCCCGCTCGGCGCGGTCAAGCTGCATCGAGGAAACCCCAAGATCCAGCACCACGCCGGCGACGCCCTCGGCATGCGCATCTAAGTTGGAAAACCGGTCCTCGACCAGTTCAAGGCGCGTGCCATATTCCGCGCCCCAATCACCTGCCATCTCAAGCGCCAGCGGGTCGCGATCCACGCCGATGACCTTCTCGGCCCCGGCGTCGAGCAAGCCGCGCGCATAGCCCCCCGCACCCAGAGTCCCGTCGACCCAGACCCCCTCGACAGGGGCGACCGCCGCCAGAAGCGGGCGCAGAAGAACGGGGATATGCGGAGCGGAACCTGATGCGAGGGCAGCGGCAGCCATGCGTCACTCGCCTTTCGCGTCATCCAGGAAGACCAGCGGATCGAAATCCTCGGGCAATTCGTCAAGCCATTCCTCGGTCTTGGCCAGCTCTTCCTCTTCATAGGTCTCGGGCTTCCAGATCTGGAACGTATCGCCCGCCGCGATGAAAAAGGCCTCGCCCTCAAGGTCGATCTTCTGACGCAGCTTGGCCGGCAGCACCAGGCGGCCGGTCTCGTCGACATTGGTGGGATAGGATTGTCCGTGAAACAGGCGCTGAAGCATTTTGCGCTGCATCGAGCCGCGCGGCAGGGCGTCGATCTTGGAATCGACCTCTGCGATGGCTTCCATCGTGTAGCATTCAAGGTAATTGCGGCGGTGATCGCCATAGACGATGACCAGCTCGGGGTTCAGACCTTCGGTCCAGTTGGGGTCGGACGCTTCGAGCACACGGCGAAACGAGGCCGGGATCGACACCCTGCCCTTGCTGTCCACCTTGTGCTGGCTCTCGCCTCTGAACCTGCGAACCACTGTCTTGTCCGCCTCTCTTCATGCGCCCGAGAACCGGGCCCTTGAAACGAAACGGCGGATTGAGCTGCTGCCACTGCCCAATCCGCCGCCCTCGTCCCGCCTTGCGGGGTGTCCGACTGCGCGCGCCACCTGGGGGGATGTCTGCTCGCCCGCGCGCCGGATCTCTTGTTTCGATGAAAGCGGGTGCCTGTATGAAACCTGACTTGGGAGTTTTTGTTCGGGGTCTTTTGTGCGCCCCTTTGTTCCCGTCCTCATCGTGATACAAGGGATGACATGGGAATTCATGGAAATCAATAAGTTTTTGCGGGAAACAGCCACATCATCTTGTTTCAACCCCCCTTCCAAAACAAGATAATGTGGGTAAATGGGCAGATTGAACGCATGACCTAGCGATGAAACCGTAACGCAACACTAAATATGGTATTTCTGCTTGCGCCCAAATTTCTCCCATGAATTCCCGGAATTTTTCACATCAGGCACGGATAAGGCATCGAATCCATCTGGAACAGGTCGAAAATATCGCCCGAACCCGGGCTCACTCCCCCGTGATTCGCCTGTGAATGCATGATTCAGCGCGCCCGTGCCCGGCAACGTCCCACGATTTCCCGTGGCCCGTCCCGTCCGGCCCTGCCCTGTCTCGTCAATGTCGTGAAAAGATCAGCCCGCCGGGGCCTCGCCCAGCCATTTATACATGACCAGCGCATCGACCAGCCCCTCCTTGGGGTGATCGAAGGCGTGCGGCAGGCGCCCCACCGTCTCGAAACCGAGACTGGCCCAGAGCCGGATCGCGCCACTATTGGTGCAGACCACGAGGTTGAACTGCATGGCGCGGTACCCCAGCTTGACCGCCTCGATCTGCGAATGCAGGCACATGGCGCGCGCGACGCCCTGGCCGCGCGCCTCGGGCGCGGTCATGTATCCGCAGTTGCAGACATGCGCGCCGCCCCCGGCCTGATTGGATTTGATGTAATAGGTGCCGATGATCTCGCCGCCACGTTCGGCCACGAAACAGGCGCGCGCCTTAACCGTCCACAGATCCAGCATCCGGTCGCGATTGAGACCCGGATCTATTGCATATGTGTCGCCCGGCCGGATCACCTCGCGCAGGATTGGCCACACCGCTTCGCCATCCTCGTCCCGGTACGGACGAATCACGACTTCACCTTCTGCGCTCACCGGCTGCTCCCCGTGTCCCCTGACTCGCGCTCAACATAGCTGCCTTGCCGTAAACGGCAACCATCGCCGGTGCCGGGCCGTGGCGCGCGGCGCACCGCCCTTAAAGGCAATGCGCAACGCGCCACATTCGCCTAGCCGCGCACCACGAAGACCGAGCACTTGGCGTGTTCGGCGATCTTGCCGCCATTCGAGGGCCAGACATAATCCATGATGTTGGGCATATGGCTTTGCATCACCACGATATCGGCGCCGCTCTCGCGCACCGCCTTGAGCAGAACATCGTCTACATCGGTGGTGGGGTCATGGGCAATGACCACATCGGCCGTGGCCTCGAACCCGTTCTCGCTGCCCTGCTCGGATGCGAAATCAAGAAGCTTTTTCTTGTATTCCTCAGGGGTGTGGGCGACCGAACTGGGGGTCGGGCTGGTTGCCCCGACGAACACCACCTCTGCCCCGTAATGCTTGGCCAGGTCGGCGGTGACAGCCAGCGCCTTCTTCAGGTCGCCCCGATGCGCCAGATCAACCGGCGTCATGATCTTCTTGAACATCCGAAATCCTCCTTTTGCACGACGAACCGTTACCGGTGGTCAAATGATGCCCCGTTCCGATTGCCATGCCGCGTGGGGGCCTGCGGCGCCTCCGCAGGATGCCCCTTGTGCCGACGGTAACGCGGCAGCGGGCAGAAAATCAATCAGCCACGCCACTTCCGGGGCCGGACGCGACATAGCACCCCGACCCGGACCGCCCTGTCAGGCATTCACATCGACCACGACACGCCCCTTTACCTGACCCTTCAGGATGTCGCGCCCCAAGGCGGGCAGATCCGAAAGGCTGGCCGGCTGGATCATCGCCTCGAGCTTCTCCATCGGCAGATCACTGGCGATCCGCTCCCAGGCGCGCAGCCGGTTCTCATATGGCTGCATCACGCTGTCGATGCCCAACAGGTTGACACCGCGCAGGATGAAAGGCGTGATCAGCGCGCCTTCGATGGCCGCGCCCCCCGCAAGACCCACCGCGGCAACCGAGCTGCCGTATTTCATCTGCTTCAGGACACGCCCCAGCATGGCACCGGCCACCGCATCGACGCAGCCCGCCCAAAGCTCGGTTTCCAGCGGCTTGCGGGTCACCTCGCTCAGATCATCTCGTGGCACGATCTGGCCGGCACCCAGCTCCTTGAGGTAATCGCCGGTTTCGGGCCGCCCCGTCACCGCCGCCACCTCATGTCCAAGATGCGCCAGAATCGCCGTCGCCACCGAGCCGACACCGCCCGCGGCCCCGGTGACCAGTACCGGCCCGTGCCCGGGCTCAAGCCCATGATCCTCAAGCGCCATAACCGACAGCATCGCGGTGAAACCGGCCGTGCCCACTGCCATGGCGGCGCGCGTATCCAGCCCCTCGGGAAGCGGCACCAGCCAATCCGCCAGCACCCGCGCTTTCTGGGCATAGCCGCCCCAATGCGCCTCGCCCACGCGCCAGCCGGTCAGAACCACCCGGTCGCCGGGCTTGTAGCGCGCATCGGAACTTTCCTCGACGACGCCCGCGAAATCGATTCCCGGCACATGCGGATATTTCCGCACCAATCCCCCGCCCGGCCCGATGCACAGCCCGTCCTTGTAGTTCACGGTGGAATATTCCACCGCCACCAGCACCTCGCCATGGGGCAGATCATCGACCCCGATCTCCTTCACCGCCGCGCTGGTCTTGCCGCTGTCCTCGTCTTTTTCGACAATCAATGCGTTGAACATCATGATCTCCCTTCTTTCATGCGGGCCCGTGCCCCGCTTCACCGTTGCAAAAATACTCCGGGGAGCGCGAGGGGCTGGCCCCTCGCTCCCGTCCACAGCCTCAGGCGCCCTCGGCACGCCATCGAGCGCCGCCTCCAACTGGCGATTCTGCCAGTCAATTTAACGTGCCATCGCCTCGACACAGAATGGCAGGATCATCAGCGCGGGCCTTTCCAGTCGATCTGGCAGATCTCGGCGCTGCGCCCGTCGAAATCCCACACCCGCCCAAAAGCGCGCACGCGGCCCTTGGTGGCGGTGGCGACGGTAATGTCCGGCCCCATCCAGTATTGCGTATTGGTCACCACGATATCCTCGCCGCCATGGCCCTCGACCGGCACCACCTCGCCCTGAATGGTCTTTCCCACCATCAGGCGGCGCGCCTTGCCCTCGGTCTCGAACACCACCGGCGCACGCTCGGCGCCAAGGAACTCACTGACCAGCACGCTGAACAATCCCGTCGTGCCCCGCGCCTTGCCGCTGAAGATATTGACCAGCCCCTCGTAAGCACCCTCGCTGGCGCGCTCGTCGATATAGGCGGCCGCCTTCCAGTTGCCCCGCGCCATCATGCCGGGGATTTCCAGCATCAGGCCCACATTGAGCCCCGACAGATCCTCGTCCCCGTAATGCCCCTCATCGATGCGCACCCCGGCCCAGGCCTGGCAATGGCCTTCCGTGGGCGGGTGCTGTCCCAGCGATACAACACAGGGGCAGAACACCGTGCAGTTGCAATTGAGGATCAGCTCCCCCTTGATCGCCCAGGGCAGCAATGTGCCCGGTTCATCGAATGGCATGTGTCTTTCTCCTCCAGTTCAAATCAATTCAGATCGCCGCAAGGCTCCACCAAAGCCCGCCGGCGAGAAGCAGGCCACCCAGCGGCCGCGTCAGCCAACGCCCCAGATCGGGCAATTTCTCGATCACCATGATCGCCGTCGCCAGCCCCATGAAGGCAAGGTTCATCACCCCGCCCACAAAGGCCAGCGCCATCAGCGCCCAGCAACAGCCAAGGCACACGAGCCCCAGCCGCAAACCGTTCCGCCAGGCGCCCTCCTCCCAGTGCTGCATGAAGAATGTGAGCGGCGCGCGGCATTTCGCAAGGCAGGCCGCCTTCAGCGCGCTGAACTGATAGGCCCCCGCCAGCATCAACAAGCCCCCCGACATCACCCCCGACAGGCTGTCGCCGAAGGCGCTTACCAGCCCGGCGCGAAACAGCGCCATCTGCACCGCCGCCGCCAGCAGCGAAAACCCCAGCCAAACCGCCATGTAGCCCGCCAGCAACAGCCCGAACCGGGTCTGCCCGCTATGCGAAAGCTCGTCATACGTGGCCAGCGCCGGCAGCGCCGTCGGCGCCATCATCGCCGCCGACATCAGCGCCCACATGGCGGCGATGCGCGCGAACCCGGCCGCATCCGGCGTCACGACACATAGGCTCGCCAGGAAATCCGCGCCATAGATCCGCCCCGCCGCGCGCATCCCCTCGGGCAGTGCCATGGCGTACAGCATGATCCAGGCCAGCCCGATCGCACCGAACAGGGCCAGCCAGTGCATGCCCGTCATTCGCCTGATCCGCGCTGAAATCATGTCGCCCCCGCCCGACTCGATGGTTGCGTTCAAATTGTCAGACATTTAAATGTAAGACAAATGAAAATGGACCCCGCCAACAAGGCCGGCCTCTCGGCCCAGATCGCAGAGGCGATCCGCGACGCCATCGTGTCGGGGCGCATGATCGTCGATCAGCGCCTGCCGTCCGAAGCCGAACTCGCCGAACAATTCGCGGTCTCGCGCCCGACCGTGCGCGAGGCGCTCAAACGCCTCGCGGCGCAATCGCTGATCCGCACGCAGCGCGGTGCTTTCGGCGGCGCCTTCGTCAACCGACTCAGCTACGCCGAAGCCTATGGCCAGCATATCACCACCTCGACCCTGCTTTTGTCGATGAACGCGGTCAGCTTCGAAACCGCCTGCGAAGCGCGCTACGCGCTTGAGCGCGCCTGCGCGCCGCTGGCCTGCGCGCGCCGCAGCGAAAGCGACCTCGCCGCCATGCGCGCCGAAATCCGCCGCCAGTCCCAGCCAGAACTGAGCGACGAATCCTTCTGCGCCTCGGACGTGGCCTTTCACCGCGCCCTCGTCGATGCCGCCGCCAACCCGGTGCTCAGCTACCAGCTTGCCGGCGCGGTCGAGGCCATGCAGCCGCTGATGAACATGATCACCTTCACCGCCCGCTCGCGTGGAACCATCGAATCCCTGCATGCGCGCCTCGCCGATGCGGTCGCCGCGCGCGACCCTGCCCAGGCCGATTGCGCGCTTCAGGAACTCTCGGCCTACACGCTCACATTGGGTCGCGACGTCATGGAATCTCGCGCCGCCAAAGCCGACACGTCGCGCGCCCCTTCATCTGGCTGAAAATACCTCAGGGGGTCCGGGGGACAGCGTCCCCCGGCCTCTCCGCCGGGCACAACGCCCTAGAGCTTTCGCGCCTCGTCCAGCAACATCACCGG
>CAZMZS010000004.1:45684-49177 GCA_964570675.1 uncultured Roseovarius sp.
CTCCGCCGGGCACAACGCCCTAGAGCTTTCGCGCCTCGTCCAGCAACATCACCGGGATGCCGTCGCGGATCGGAAAGGCCAACCCGGCCGCTTTGCTGATCAATTCCTGCGCATCGGCGTCATATTCCAGCGTGGTCTGGCTTTGCGGGCAGATCAGCGCCTCCAGCATGCGCCGGTCGAAAGCCGGCTGCTCCTTGGACTCACTCATTGCATGATCTCCTCGTCATCGCCCCCGCGCAGGGCATATTCGATCAACGTCACCAGCGTCTCGCGCCGCGTGCTCAGCGATGGCGCCTCCAGCAGCGCCTGCTTGTCCTCGGGCTCGAACCCAAGAAGCATCGACAGCGAATTGATCAGCAGCTCGTCATCGGCCTGTGTCAGCGTATCCCAATCGGTCTGCAATTCGCGCGATTGGAAATACCGGTCCAGCAGCGACAAGAACGCGCTCCGGTCGAACCGGTGATCGGCATCGGGCGAGCCGATATCGGGCTCGAACCCCTGCCATGAAACCCGCGCGCGACGATAGGGGGTGAAGCCCTCGACCTCATCCTTGATGCGAAAACGCGAAATCCCCGTGAGCGTGATCATGTAACGCCTGTCCTCGGTTTCCGAGAATTGCGAAACCCGCCCCGCGCAGCCGATCGCGTGCAGCCCCTGCGCCGAACCGCCCGGGCCGGGATTGGGTTGCACCATCCCTATCAGCCGCCCCGGCGTCTTGAGCGCATCGTCCAGCATCGCCAGATAGCGCGGCTCGAACAGGTGCAGCGGCAGGCGCGAGCGCGGCAAAAGCAGCGCTCCCGACAGCGGAAAGATCGGGATGACATCGGGCAGATCGGCCGTATTGAACATGGCGATGAACTAGCCCATGCCCGCGATCAGGCAAATATCATCGAACTGAGTTTCCGCCGCCCGCTCTGAACGATCGGATCATTCGGCTTGAGCGCATCAAAAATGGTGAAAAGCTGCGTCTTGGCGGCTTCGTCGTTCCACTCGCGGTCGCGGCGGAACAGCTCCAGCAGCTCATCCACCGCCGCCTGGGTCTCGCCGCCCGCGTAAAGCGCCTTCGCAAGGTCGAACCGCGCCTGATGATCACCGGGATCGGCATCGACCTGGGCGCGCAGCTCGCTCACCGGGCCGGTATTCTCCACCTGGCGCGCCAGTTCCAGCTGCGCATGTGCAGTTTCAAGCTCGGGCGCCTTCGATATCTCGGCCGGCGCACCGTTGAGGATCGCCTCGCCCTGATCCAGTTCGCCCAGCGCGATATGCGCGCGCACCAGCCCGCCATAGGCGGCGGCATTCTGCGGGTCTTCCTGAAGGATCGCGGCAAAGGTCTGCGCCGCATCGGACGCCGCGCCCTGCTCCAGCATCTCCTCGGCGGCGGTCACGGCCTCGGCCAGACCGCCATCGCCCGCCGCTTCACCGCCCGCGGCCTCGATCACGCGGGCCACGAAGGAATCGATCTCGGAGGGCGGCACCGCGCCCTGGAAACCGTCGACCGGCTGGCCTTTCCAGAAGGCATAGACCGTCGGGATCGACTGCACCCTGAGCTGCCCGGCGATGGCCTGGTTCTCGTCGACATTGACCTTGGCCATCCGGACCGCGCCCTTGGCCTTGGTCACCGCCGCTTCGAGCGCGGGACCAAGCGTCTTGCAAGGGCCGCACCAGGGCGCCCAGAAATCCACGATGACTGGCACTTGCTGGCTGGCCTCGACGACCTCGGCCATGAAGTCCGCCTCGGATACGTCCTTGATGAGATCGGTTTGAGGGCTTGGCTGTCCGCCTAGTTCAAGCATGTCACGGGCTCCGGCTGCTATGCGTGTCACTGGCGACTAAATGGAGCAGCGCGCGATGTCTTGCAAGGGGGGGTGCGATTTATCCTGACGCGACGGAAGGCTATGCCCCCGACGGCGCCCTCAGAAGGTAAAGCTGGGCGACGGCCGCTCCGGAGACCGGACACGCCGCCCTGAAGACAAGACCCTGACAATCGGTAACCATTCACTCACAACGGACCGCCTTCATGGCGTTCTTTTCGCAGGTATGGGCGAAATGATAAGTAAGGAAATCCATACCTCGACGAAATGGAATTGCGACACGCGACGTCATCAGAGATCGAAACTGGCGAAAACCGGGGCATGGTCGCTGGGTTTCTCCCAGCCGCGCGCCGCCCGCAGGATCCGGCTGGAATGAGCCGCGTTCCTGATATCATCCGAAACCCAGACGTGATCGAGCCGCCGACCCTTGTCCGCGGCGTCCCAGTCGCGGGCGCGGTAAGACCACCAGCTGTAAAGCTGCCCCTCGGGAATGTCGGCGCGCGTCGCGTCCGACCAGCCCCCCGCCTCCATCACCGTGCCCAGGTGATCGACCTCGACCGGCGTGTGGCTGACCACTTTCAGAAGCTGCTTGTGCGACCAGACATCGTCCTCGCGCGGGGCGATGTTGAGATCCCCGACCAGAATCGCGCGCTCGGGGCGCGAGTCGCGGAACCAGTCGCGCATCCCGGTCAGGTAATCGAGCTTCTGGCCGAATTTCTCGTTCTTGTCGCGGTCCGGAATGTCGCCGCCCGCGGGCACGTAGAAATTGTGAATGAGCGTGCCGTCCTCCAGCCGCGCGGCGACGTGGCGGGCATGGCCAAGGGCGGCGAAATCCATGTCGCCCGCATCCTCGAGCGGCAGGCGCGACAGGATCGCGACCCCGTTATAGCCCTTCTGCCCGCGTGCCACCATGTAGCGATAGCCGAGTTCGGCAAAGCCCTCGGTCGGGATCTTCTCGACGGGGCTCTTGCACTCCTGAAGGCACAGGATATCGGGTGCCTCGTCCTTCAGCAGCCGGGCGACCAGTGGCTCGCGCAGCCGCACCGAGTTGATGTTCCATGTGGCCAGCGTGAATGCCATGACGCCCCCTTGATCCTTGCGTTGCAATCGCCCCGTTCTATACCGCCCCGCGCACCCGGCGCCACCCGGATATCGCCGCGACGGACCGGTTGTGCCACATTCCCGCGGTTTTGCCGGGGCCGCAGAAAAAAGGCCCCGGCACGAAGCCGGGGCCAGTCCAACAGGGAGGTGCATGCGATAACCCGCACATGCAACGGGATTCATAACCGGGCGATCCGAGTGTCATATACATAAGTATAGTGACACATACATTGAACAATCTCAATCATGTTCAACCAAAGGTGTCCTTTGATGATGCCTCAAGCCAACAGCCGATAGCCGCCCGATTCCGTCACCAGAAGGCGCGCATTCGACGGATCGGGCTCGATTTTCTGGCGCAGGCGATAGATATGGGTCTCCAGCGTATGCGTTGTGACGCCCGCGTTATAGCCCCACACCTCGTGCAGCAGCACATCGCGCGCCACCACCCCTTCGGGCGACCGATAGAGGAATTTGAGGATGTTGGTCTCTTTCTCGGTCAGGCGGATCTTGCGCTCGGTTTCGTCGATCAGCATCTTCATCGAGGGCTTGAACGTATACGGCCCAAGCTGGAACACCGCGTC
>CAZMZS010000005.1:0-47864 GCA_964570675.1 uncultured Roseovarius sp.
GTATAGGCCAGCCCGGTGACGACACCGACCTGATCCTTCTCTTCGGCCAGACCGTATTTGAACTTCTTCACGCCAAGGAAATCGTCGATATTCTCCTCGGTGACCGTGACCGACTTGGCCTCGCCCTTGATGATCTGCGTCACCGCCTTGCGGGCCACCTTGGCGATCTCGCGCTCAAGGTTACGCACGCCCGCCTCGCGGGTGTAATGGCGGATGATCGCGGTCAGCGCCTCGTCCGACAGCTCGAACTCGCCCTTCTTCAGACCGTGATTCTTGATCTGCTTGGCCAGCAGGTGCTGCTTGGCGATCTCGCGCTTTTCATCCTCGGTGTAACCGGCCAGCGGAATGATCTCCATCCGGTCCAGAAGCGGCCCCGGCATGTTGTAGGAGTTCGCCGTGGTCAGGAACATCACGTTGCTCAGGTCGTATTCCACCTCGAGATAGTGATCGACGAAGGTGCCGTTCTGTTCAGGGTCCAGCACCTCCAGCATCGCGCTGGCCGGGTCGCCCCGGAAATCCTGACCCATCTTGTCGATCTCATCTAGAAGGATCAGCGGATTGGTGGTCTTCGCCTTCTTCAGCGACTGGATGATCTTGCCCGGCATCGAGCCGATATAGGTGCGCCGATGGCCCCGGATCTCGGATTCGTCGCGCACGCCGCCAAGGCTGATGCGGATGAACTCGCGCCCGGTGGCGCGGGCCACGGATTCGCCAAGGCTGGTCTTGCCCACGCCCGGCGGGCCGACAAGGCACATGATCGGCCCCTTCAGCTTCTTGGAGCGCTGCTGCACCGCAAGGTATTCGACGATACGCTCCTTGACCTTCTCGAGGCCATAGTGATCCTTGTCGAGGATCCGCTCGGCGCGGCTCAGGTCTTTCTTGACGCGCGATTTCACGCCCCAGGGGATCGACAGCATCCAGTCAAGGTAGTTGCGCACGACCGTCGCCTCGGCGCTCATCGGGCTCATGTTCTTGAGCTTCTTGAGCTCCGCCTCGGCCTTGTCGCGAGCCTCCTTGCTCAGCTTGGTCTCGGCGATACGGTTTTCCAGCTCGGCCACTTCGCCTTCGCCGTCCTCGCCGTCGCCCAGCTCCTTCTGAATGGCCTTCATCTGCTCATTCAGATAGTATTCGCGCTGGGTGCGCTCCATCTGGCTCTTGACGCGGGTCTTGATCTTCTTCTCGACCTGCAGAACGCTCATTTCGCCCTGCATCATGCCATAGACCTTCTCCAGCCGCTCGCTGACCGAAAGCGTCTCCAGCATTTCCTGCTTCTGCGGCACGTCGATGCCCAGATGCCCGGCCACCAGATCGGCCAGCCGTGCGGGCTCTTCGGTCTCGCTGACCGCGGCCAGCGCTTCTTCGGGGATGTTCTTCTTCACCTTGGCATAGCGCTCGAATTCATCGCTCACCGTGCGCAACAATGCCTCGATGGTGGCGCTGTCGCCCGGCATCTCGGTCAGGTATTCGGCGCGCGCCTCGAAGAAATTGTCATTGTCCAGATATTCGTCGATGCGCACCCTTGCCACGCCCTCGACCAGCACCTTCACGGTGCCGTCCGGCAGTTTCAGCAATTGCAGCACATTGGCCAGCACGCCGGTCTTGTAGATACCGTCCGCGCTGGGGTCGTCGACGCTGGCGTCGATCTGGCTCGACAGCAGGATCTGCTTGTCGTCCTGCATGACCTCTTCCAGCGCGCGCACGGATTTCTCGCGTCCGACAAACAGCGGCACGATCATGTGGGGGAAAACCACGATGTCGCGCAGCGGCAGCACTGGATAGGATGCGTTGAGAGGCTCTTGCATGCTCGTTTCCTTGTTCTGGGCAGATGATCCGGGCCCCTCGATCAGGCAGCCACGTCCATCTCCGCGTTTCCTGCGGTGTAACTTGGGGCGGCCCCGCCCCCGTTTCAACCGATTTGACGCAGTTTGCCCCTCCGCCGCGGGCTTCACAAGGGTTCATTACGCGCATTTGCGCGCCTGGCGTGCAACGCTTTGACGCAAGGCGCTTTTCGCCTGCCCTTACCGCTCAAAGCGGCGCGAGATCGCCCTGCGCCCGCGTCGCGTGGAATTCCGCCTCCCAGACATCGAACCGCCCCTCGGCGATGGCCGCGCGCATGCCCTCCATAAGCTCTTGGTAGTAATGCAGGTTGTGCCATGTCAGCAGCATCGAGGAAATGATCTCCTGACTGCGGAACACATGATGCAGATAGGCACGGCTGTAATTGCGGCAGGCCGGACAGGTGCAGTGCTCATCCAGCGGCCTCGGGTCGTCCTGATGGCGCGCGTTCTTGATGTTGATCTGCCCGCGCCGGGTGAACACCTGCCCCGTGCGCCCCGAACGCGACGGCAACACGCAATCCATCATGTCGATACCCCGTTTGACGGCGCCGACGATATCATCGGGCTTGCCCACCCCCATCAGATAGCGCGGCTTTTCCTCGGGCAGGAAGCCGGGCGCATAATCCAGCACGCCGAACATCGCCTCTTGCCCCTCGCCCACCGCAAGGCCGCCGACCGCGTAGCCGTCAAAGCCGATCTTCACCAGCGCCTCGGCGCTTTCCTCGCGCAGGTCGCGATTGACCCCGCCCTGCATGATCCCGAACAGCGCATGACCGGGGCGATCCCCGAACGCGTCCTTCGAGCGCGCCGCCCACCGCATGCTCAGCCGCATCGCGCGCGCCACGTCCTCGTCGCTCGCGGGCAGTGCGGGGCATTCATCGAAACACATCACGATATCGCTGCCCAGCAATCGCTGGATCTCCATCGACCGTTCCGGGGTCAATTCATGGCGCGACCCGTCCACATGGCTCTTGAAGGTCACACCTTGCTCGCTCAGCTTGCGCAGCCCCGCAAGGCTCATCACCTGAAAGCCGCCACTATCGGTCAGGATCGGGCGATCCCAGTTCATGAAACGATGCAATCCCCCCAGCCGCGCAATGCGCTCGGCGCCGGGGCGCAGCATCAGATGATAGGTATTGCCCAGCAGGATATCAGCACCCGTCTCGCGCACGCTTTCGGGCATCATCGCCTTGACCGTCGCCGCCGTGCCCACCGGCATGAAGGCCGGCGTGCGCACATCGCCCCGCGTCGTGCGGATCACGCCCGTCCGCGCCGCCCCGTCCCGTGCCGTCAATTCGAAACTGACTGTCACCTGAATTTCCCGCAATTGCCGTCTTTCGGCTTCCCTTAAAGCGGTTTAACCTGACTTGCAAAACGCCGCGTGGCCCGCGCAGCCCTTTTTCGTGAGTGAGAGTGATATGACCGAAGACCAAATCCTGAGCCTCCTGGGGTCGAACCTGATCTGGATCCTGGCGGCGATCCTGATCTTCGTCGTGATCTTCAAGGGAATCCAGATCGTCCCGCAATCCGAACAATTCGTCGTCGAACGCTTTGGCCGCCTGCGCGCGGTGCTGGGGCCGGGGATCAACATGATCGTGCCCTTCCTCGACGTGGTGCGCCACAGAATCTCGATCCTGGAGCGCCAGCTTCCCAATGCCAGTCAGGACGCGATCACCCGCGACAACGTGCTGGTCGAAGTGGAAACCTCGGTCTTCTATCGCATCGTCCAGCCCGAAAAGACGGTCTACCGCATCCGCGACGCCGACGCCGCCATCGCCACCACTGTCGCCGGGATCGTGCGCGCCGAGATCGGCAAGATGGACCTGGACGACGTGCAGGCCAACCGCTCGGCTCTGATCACCACCATCAAGGCGGCGGTCGAGGACGCGGTCGAGAACTGGGGCATCGAAGTCACCCGCGCCGAGCTTCTGGATGTGAATCTCGATGAAGCCACCCGCGCAGCCATGCTGCAGCAGCTCAATGCCGAACGCGCCCGGCGCGCCCATGTGACCGAGGCCGAGGGCAAGAAACGGGCCGTCGAACTTCATGCCGACGCCGAACTTTATGCCGCCGACCAGGCCGCCAAGGCCCGCCGCATCCAGGCCGACGCCGAAGCCTACGCCACCGAGGTCGTCGCCCGTGCCATCGCCGACAATGGCGTCGAGGCGGCGCAATACCAGGTCGCGCTGAAACAGGTCGAGGCGCTCAATGCGCTGGGCAACAGTCCGTCCTCGCAAACCGTTCTCGTGCCCGCCCAGGCGCTCGAAGCCTTCGGCAACGCCTTCAATATGCTCAAGGGCAACAAGGCATGAGCGGCCTCTGGACACTCTGGTGGGCCTGGCTCGGGGGCGCTCTGGTGCTGGCCATCCTGGAAACGCTGATTCCGGGCTATGTCTTTCTGGGCATCGCGCTGGGCGCGGCGGCCATGGCGCTGATCGTGGCGCTTCCGATCACCCTTTCGCCTGCGGCGCTGATCGTGATTTTCGCAATCCTGTCACTTCTCTCATGGATCATATTGCGGCGGGTCTTCCGGGCCCGCAACGACCAGAGTCGCGTGATCCATGACGACATCAACAAATAACCCTTTGCCACGGCGGCTTGGCAGACTGGCTGCGATCAGGCTATGGTCGGCAGCCACGAGCCATTATTTCGAATGAAAAAGGGAATTGCCCATGACCGACACACCCGATGAAACGCAACAATTGCAATTCGGGTGGGAAGAATGGGTCTCTTTGCCCGATCTCGGCGTCCCGGCAATCCGGGCCAAGGTCGATACCGGGGCGCGCACCTCTGCGCTGCATGCCTTCGACATCGAGACGTTCGGCCCCTCCTCCAGACCCAAGGTCCGTTTCACCATCCACCCGATACCGGGGCGCGACGATTTCGTGATCCCATGCTCGGCCCCGATCATCGACCGCCGCGAGGTGACATCCTCCAACGGCGAAAAAGAGCTGCGCTACGTCATCGAAAGCACGCTGCATGTCAACGGCAACAGCTGGCCGGTGGAACTGACCCTGACCAACCGCGCCACCATGCAATCGCGGATGCTGCTGGGGCGTCAGGCGCTCAAGGATCACATCACCATCGTGGCGACGGACCGCTTCATGCAGCCCGAACTCAGCTATGATGTCTATCACACCGCCAAGATGCGCCACCAGGCGCCCGCCCGCGCCCTGCGCATCTGCGTGCTGTCGCGCGAAGACAATTATTCCACCCGCCGTCTCGTCGAGGAAGGCGAGAAACGCGGCCATTCGGTCGAGGTAATCAACACCACGCGCTGCTACATGGCGATCAACGCCATGGCCCCCGAAGTGCATTACGACGGCAAGCGCCTGCCGCGCTTCGATGCGGTCATCCCCCGTATCGGCGCCTCGATCACGCCCTACGGCACCGCCATCATCCGCCAGTTCGAAACCATCGGCACCTATTGCGTGAACTCCTCGGCCGGGATCACCTCCAGCCGTGACAAGCTCTATGCTCATCAATTGATGGCCCGCGCCAAGATCGGCATGCCCAACACCGCTTTCGCCGCCTCGCCCAAGGACACCAATAACCTGATCGGTCTCGTCGGCACCGCGCCGCTGATCGTCAAGCTGCTGGAATCCACCCAAGGCAAGGGCGTCGTGCTGGCCGAAACCAAAAAGGCCGCCGAATCGGTGATCGACGCCTTCCGCGGGCTTAAGGCGAATTTCCTGGTGCAGGATTTCGTCAAGGAAGCCGCGGGCGAGGACATCCGCTGCCTCGTGATCGGCGGCAAGGTCGTCGCCTCGATGAAGCGCACCGGCGCCGAGGGCGATTTCCGCTCGAACCTGCATCGCGGCGGCTCCGCCAAATCGGTGCGCATCACCAAGCAAGAACGCGAAACCGCGATCCGTGCCGCGCGCGCCTTCGATCTCAACATGGCCGGTGTCGACCTGTTGCGCTCCGAAGGTGGCCCAAAGGTGCTCGAGGTGAATTCCTCACCCGGCTTCGAGGGAATCGAGAAATCGACCGGCAAGAATATTGTCGGGCGGCTCTATGACCAGATCGAAAGCCGCGTGCGCCCCGCCCCGATCCGCCGCCGCAAGACCGGCGTGAAGAAATCTTCCGGTTGATCTTTTCGGGCCCGCCGGGGGTTTTGTACAAAACTTTTCGGGCCGGGCCCGGCTTTCGTACAAAAGCCGCGTACAAAACAGACGTTTTGTACCGGCCCGCCCCTCTGGACGACGGCGGCGATAAATCTTATATCTTCAGTCAGGAACAGCGCAGGATTGAACCATGACTCATAGTCCAGACCCCGTCGAAGGTGCGCCACTGATTGCGCCATCAAGCACCGAGCACCCCCTTTACGACCAACTCGTCGAGGCCTGTCGGTCTGTCTATGACCCTGAAATTCCAGTGAATATTTATGATCTGGGCCTGATCTACACGATCGAGATCGACAGCGAAAACGCCGTCCGCGTAATCATGACCCTGACCGCGCCCGGCTGCCCCGTCGCCGGTGAAATGCCCGGCTGGGTCGCCGAAGCCATCGAACCCGTCCCCGGCGTCAAACAGGTCGATGTCGAACTCGTCTGGGATCCCCCCTGGGGCATGGACATGATGAGCGACGAAGCGCGCCTTGAGTTAGGATTCATGTAACGCAAGTCGTTTCGCTTGCCGATTTGGCAAGTTAATTTACTTGCTTTTTCTAAATGCAAGCATTATAGCTTGCGCACCATGACCCACTTTTGCGTTCTTTCAGGTGACCTCATCGATTCCAGTGCGCTCAGCGCAGAACAGGTCGATTCCGCACTGAAATCGATCGAATCCGCTGCTGGCGACATCTCGCAATGGGCGCCCGGCCTCATTACCGGATTTGCGCGCAGCGGTGGGGATGGATGGCAATTTGCTATTTCAGATCAATACCTTGGGCTTCGCTCTGCGCTTTATCTCCGGGCTGCACTACGGCGTCTGGGCAAGGCGTATTCCACCCGCATCGCCCTCGCGGACGGTGATGGTCACCTGCCGCACAGCCGCGACCCCAACGCCGCCTCCGGCCCGGCCTTCACCGCCTCGGGCCGCTTGCTCGCCAGCCTTGGGGGGCCGCATATCACCATGGGTCACGCATCCGGCGGCGCGCTTAACGCGTTGATTTTGCTCGCTGATCACATTTCCCAAGGTTGGACCCCGGCGCAGGCCCGCGCGATATTCACCATGCTGCCACCCGAAGTCACCACCCATGCCGACGCCGCCGCCCGCCTCGGGATCTCCCGTCAGGCGGTCGATCAGGCCCTGACCGCCGCTGGATATCACTGGATTTCCAATGCAATTCAATCTGTTGAAGCGCATTCTTTATCCCAAATCTATCCCCCGGCGTGACCCCGATGTTTGAAACCATCGCCGCCTTGCTCCTGGCCCATGCGCGGGCCGATTTCACACTGCAAACCAACTGGATCAACGCCAACAAGGCCCGCCCGCATGTGATGGCGCTGCATGGGCTCATCGTCTGGATCACCGCCCATCTGGCCCTTGGCCATGTCTACGCCCCGGCGCTGGCGGCGCTGACACTTGCCCATATCCTGATTGACGCGGCTAAAACCTACAGCAAATTCAATAACCTGCCCGCCTTTCTTATGGATCAGGGCGCGCATCTGGCCACCCTTCTTGCCGTCGCCGTCTGGATGCCTGACCTCTGGCAAACCGGCCTCTGGGCCGCACATCCCGCCCTTTTGCCGCTCATGGCTCTCGTCGCCGGGCTGATCCTCTGCCTTACCGCCGGGCAATATGCTGTCGGGCTCCTGATGCGCCGCCACAGCATCCGCATGCGCAGCGCCGGGCTGCGCGACGGCGGCCGCCAGATCGGCCTGCTCGAACGTGGGCTGATCTTCCTGCTGGTGCTGGCAAATCAGCCCATCGGAATCGGCTTCCTGATCGCCGCCAAATCCATCCTGCGCTACGGCACCGCCAACCGCGACCAGCGCAGTGCCGAATACGTGATTATCGGCACCCTCGCCTCCTTTGGCTGGGCGATCGCCATCGCTCTTGGCACCCAATCGCTTCTATCTGTGCTTCCCCCGCTTGAGATCGCGCCCCGAACGCCCTAGGTTCCCCCAAGACACATGAGGAGGCACAATGTTCGGCATCCCCGGTAAACAAGCCGTTACCATGACGCCCGCCGCGGCGACCCGGATCGCGAATCTGATGGACAAGGATGGCCATCAGGGTTTGCGCATCGGGGTCAAGAAAGGCGGCTGCGCAGGCATGGAATACACGATGGACTACGTGGCCGAGGTCGATCCCAACGATGAGGTGGTCGAGCAGGATGGTGCACGGGTGATGATCGCACCGATGGCGCAGATGTTCCTGTTCGGCACCGAGATCGACTATCAAACCTCGCTTCTGGAATCCGGTTTCGTGTTCAACAACCCCAATGTCACCGAGGCCTGCGGCTGCGGCGAGTCGATCAAGTTCGAGAACATGTAAGCCACCCATCCCATCAACATAACAATAAAAACAAAAGGTTGACCCGGAATGACGCGCAAACTCGCCGCCGGAAACTGGAAGATGAACGGCACCCGCGAGGCGCTTGACGAGTTGCAGGCCATGACGTCCGCGCATCCTGAACCGCGGGTCGATATCCTGATCTGCCCGCCAGCTACCCTGCTTCTGCAGGCCGCCGCGCTCAGCGCAGATACCCCGCTTTGGATCGGCGCGCAGGATTGCCACAGCGCCGCATCGGGCGCGCATACTGGCGATATCTCGGCGCCGATGATCGCTGATGCGGGCGCTCATGCGGTGATCGTCGGCCATTCCGAACGCCGCCAGGATCATGGCGAAACCGACGCGGATGTGTGCGCCAAGGCGAGTGCGGCCCACGCGGCGGGCCTTGTTGCGATCATCTGCCTTGGCGAAACCCTGGCCGAGCGCGATGCGGGGCGCACCCTTGATGTAATCGGCGCCCAGCTCGCCGGCTCCACACCCGACAGCGCCGATGCCGCGAACACCGTCATCGCCTACGAGCCTGTCTGGGCGATCGGCACCGGCAAGGTGCCAGATATCGCGCAGATATCCGAAGTGCATGATTTCATGCGTGAAAACCTGACCACGCGGTTCGGTGCAACCACCGCCGATATCCGGCTTCTCTATGGCGGCTCGGTCAAACCCGCCAATGCCGCCGAGATTTTCGCCGTCGGAAATGTCGATGGCGCATTGGTCGGCGGCGCCAGCCTCAGCGCTGCGGATTTCTCACCCATCATCACCGCTCTCGAGGCCGCGGGCTAAGCATTCAAAGCGGCAGCATGGTGGTGGACTTGATCTCTTCCATCGACAACAGCGCCGTCACGTTATGCACCTTCACCTCGGAAATCAGCGCCTGATAGAAGGTGTCATAGGCGCGTGCATTGGCGACGCGGACCTTCAGGATATAGTCGATATCCCCCGCCAGTCGGTGCGCCTCCTGCACCTCGGGGTGGTCGCGCAAGGCTTGCAGGAACGTCGCCTGCCAGCTCGCGTCATGCTCTGACGTGCGGATCAGAACAAAGAAGCAGGCCTCGAATCCAAGCGCCTCGGCATCCAGCAGAAAGGTCTGCTGCTTGATGATCCCACCCTCGCGCATCTTGCGAATCCGGTTCCACACCGGGGTCTTGGAACTGCCCACGATCTTGGCGATTTCATCCAGCGATTGGCCGCCGTCCTTTTGCAGCTGCATAAGGATTTTCCGATCAAGTTCATCGAGGCGAACAGCCATTTTCCAATTTCCTTCCTTTATGGAACGCTTCGGCGCAATCCGACCCGAACAGGAACAAATGTCCTTATTGAGGCTGCCCTATGGCGTCTAACCGGGAATATTTCCTATATTCCAGGCCAAGTCAAACAGAACGCCGAGGCCCTCCTCATGAAACATTTTCCGGTTTTCCTGTCCGTCGAGGGCCGCCGCATCGTCCTTTCGGGCGGTGGTGAGGCGGCGCTGGCCAAGCTGCGCCTGATCCTCAAGACCGAGGCGCGCATCGAGGTCTTTTCCCCCACCCCCGCTCCCGAGATCGTCGCCTGGGCGGACGAAAACCGCCTGACACTCCATCGCCGTGCACTGGCGGCCGGGGATGCGCTTGGCGCGGTTCTGTTCTATGCCGCCGACGAGGACGCCACCGAGGACGCCCGCACCGCCGCCATCGCCGAGGCCGAAGGCGTGCTGGTCAATATCGTCGACAACCTCGAGGACAGCCGCTTCATCACCCCCGCCATCGTCGACCGCGACCCTGTGACCGTCGCCATCGGCACCGAAGGCGCGGCCCCCGTTCTGGCGCGCGCGATCAAGGCCGATCTCGAAGCGCGCCTGCCCGCCACGCTTGGCTCGCTTGCCCGGATCGGCAAGGCATTCCGCGCCGTGGCGGACATTCTGCCGATGGGCCGCACGCGGCGCGATTTCTGGAGCGAATATTATTTCGACGCCGGCCCGCGCGCCATTGCCGACAGCGGCGAAGACGGCGTCAGACCCGCGCTTGAGCGCCTGCTTGCGCGCCACCGTGCGGCACCTGCACAGCGTCCCGGCCATGTTGCCTTTGTCGGCGCCGGTCCGGGCGATCCGGACCTTCTGACGCTCAAGGCCCGCAAGGCGCTCGATACGGCCGATGTGGTGATCCATGACCGGCTGGTGACGCAGGGGATCCTTGAACTGGCCCGCCGCGAGGCGATCCTGATCGACGCGGGCAAACAGGGTTTCGGCCCCTCCATGTCGCAAGCCGAGATTGATGACCTGATCGTCGCCCATGCACGGGAAGGCGCGCAGGTGGTGCGCCTCAAGGGGGGCGATCCGACGATGTTCGGGCGTCTGGACGAAGAGATCGACGCCGTCGCGGCTGCCGGGATCGCCTGGCATATCGTGCCCGGCATCACCGCCGCCTCGGCCAGCGTCGCGGCCATCGGCCAAAGCATGACCAAGCGCCAGCGCAACGGCGCGGTCCGCTTCCTGACCGGGCATGACATGAAGGGCTTTGCCGATCACGACTGGCGCGCCCTGGCCCGCCCCGGCGAGGTTGCCGCGGTCTACATGGGCAAGGCCGCCGCCCGGTTCATTCAGGGCCGTCTGTTGATGCATGGCGCAGATCGCGCCACCCCGGTCACGGTGATCGAGAACGCATCTCGCCCCGATCAGCGCATCCTCTCAACCACGCTTGGCCAATTGCCGACCGATCTGGCCCAGGGCATCACGGATGGTCCGGCGCTCACCTTTTACGGGCTGGCCCCGCGCGCCGCGCAGGCCGCACTTTCCCATGCTGAACAGGAGCTTGCCTGACATGCCCCGCGCTTTCACTCCCAAGGTCGTCACCGCCAATGCCCTCCTTGAGGGCGACGTGGTTTACCTCACCTTCGATGATCGCTGGACGCGCGATCTGGCGCAGGCCGAACTGATCACCGACGAGGCCCATGCACAGCTGCGCCTCCTGTTGGCCGAGGGCCAGCCCGATCAGGTGGTCGGCGTCTATCTCGCCGATGTCACCGACGGGCCGAATGGCCCCGAACCCGCCCATTTTCGCGAGGATTTCCGGCGCAGCGGCCCGTCCAACTACCGCCACGGCAAACAAGCGGAGCTTTCCGATGTATGATTACAGCGAATTCGACGCGGCTTTCGTCGCCGAGCGCAACCGCCAGTTCCGCCAGCAGGTGGAACGCCGCGTGAGTGGCGCGCTGACCGAGGACGAGTTCAAGCCGCTGCGCCTGATGAACGGGCTTTACCTGCAACTTCATGCCTACATGCTGCGCGTCGCCATTCCCTATGGCACGCTGGACAGCGCCAAGATGCGCCAGCTGGCGCATATCGCCGAACGCTGGGACAAGGGCTATGGTCATTTCACCACCCGCCAGAACATCCAGTACAACTGGCCCAAACTGCCCGATGTGCCGGATATGCTGGATTCGCTGGCCGAGGTGGGGATGCATGCCATCCAGACCAGCGGCAACACCATCCGCAACGTCACCGCCGACCATTTCGCAGGCGCCGCCGAGGACGAGATCGCCGACCCCCGCCCGGTCGCCGAACTGATCCGGCAATGGTCCACCGACCACCCGGAATTCCAGTTTCTGCCACGCAAGTTCAAGATCGCCGTCACCGGCAGCCCCAATGACCGCGCCGTCATCAAGGCGCATGACATCGGCATTCAGATCGTCGCGCGCGGCGCCGAACAGGGCTATCGCGTCATCGTCGGCGGCGGCCTTGGCCGTACCCCGATGATCGGCAAGGTGCTGAGCGATTTCGTCACGCAGGATGATCTTCTGCCCTACCTAGAATCGGTGGTCAGCGTCTGGAACCAGATCGGGCGTCGCGACAACAAGTACAAAAGCCGCATCAAGATCACCGTCCACGAGCACGGTATCGAAGATATCCGCGCCCGCGTTGCCGAACGGTTCAAGCTGGTACGCCCCGCTTTCAGCGGCGTTGATCTTGCGCTGTTTGACGAGATCAAGGCCGCTTTTGCCCCGCCCGCGTTTCGCGACGCCGCGACCGACAGCTTTGACAAGGCCTACAGCGCAGATCCGGTCTTTCGCGCCTGGGCCGATACGAACCTCGCGGCGCATCGCGCACCCGGCTACGCCATCGTCCAGATCAGCCTCAAGGCGCATGGTGCCACGCCCGGCGATGCCACCGCCGCACAGATGCGCGTGATGGCCGACCTTGCCGAAACCTATGGCCATGACGAGCTGCGCATCAGCCACGAGCAGAACGTGATCTTGCCGCATGTGCATGTATCCGACCTGCCCGCGCTCCATGCGACCCTGAAACGGCATGGGCTGGCGACCGCCAATATCGGCCTCATCTCGGATATCATCGCCTGCCCCGGCATGGATTACTGCGCGCTGGCCACGGCGCGCTCGATCCCCATCGCGCAGGAGATCGCCACCCGCTTCGACGAATTGAAGCTGGAGCACGATATCGGCGAGCTGAAGATCAAGATCTCGGGCTGCATCAATGCCTGCGGGCATCACCATGTCGGCCAGATCGGTATTCTCGGGCTTGATCGCGCCGGGGTTGAAAACTATCAGATCACCCTTGGCGGCGATCACACGCAGGACGCGGCCCTTGGGCAGCGCACCGGTCCGGGATTTGCCGCGGACGAGATCGTGCCCGCCATCGAGCGCATCATCGAGACCTATCTCGACTACCGCCAGGACCGGCAGGAAACCTTCCTGCAGACCTATCGCCGCATCGGGATGGAGCCCTTCAAATCCGCGCTCTACGAAAAGGCCCGCGCCCATGCAGCCGAGTGATCCCGCATCCCGCGTGGCCGCGCTCAATGCGCGCTATCGCCACCATTCGGCCAGCGACGTGCTGGGCGCTGCGCTGCGCGACCCCGACGCCGGTGAACTGGCGCTGGTCTCCAGCTTCGGGGCCGAATCCGTGGTGCTCTTGCACATGGTGGCGCTGGCCCGGCGCGAGACGCCGGTGATATTTATCGACACCGCGATGCTGTTCGCCGAAACGCTGGTCTATCAACAGGAATTGGCCGAGCGCCTGGATCTGCGCGACCTGCGCATCATCCGCGCCGATGCCGCCGACCTTGATGCGCGCGACCCCGACGCCACGCTGCACCGCACCGCGCCGGATGCTTGCTGTGCCCTTCGCAAGACCGAACCGTTGCAACGCGCTCTCAAGGGGTTCGACGGCTGGATCACGGGCCGCAAGCGCTATCAGGGTCAGGCCCGCGCCAGCCTCGAATTCTTCGAGGTTGAACCCGGCACCGGGCGCATCAAGGTCAACCCTCTGGCCCATTGGGCGCCCGAGGATATCCGCACCTACATGGAGGAAAACCGCCTGCCCCGGCACCCGCTGGTCGCGCGCGGCTACCCTTCGATCGGCTGCATGCCCTGCACCAGCCGTGTCGCAAATGGCGAAGACCACCGCGCAGGCCGTTGGCGCGGGCAGGACAAGTCCGAATGCGGCATTCATTTTGTGAACGGAAAGATCGTGCGACAAGGAGAAAACGCATGAGCATCATCGTCGACGACCAAGGCTTTCGCCCCGATGACTGGACCCTCCCGCTGTCGGCGCTGGAAGATGCGCGCAGCGGTCACGGCATCGACCTGCCCTCCAGCGCAGACCCGATGGAACTGGCCGGGCGTCTGCCCGAGATCGCGCTGATCCGGGTGGATTTCCCCAGCTTCTCGGACGGGCGCGGCTTTACCATCGCGCGGCAATTGCGCCTCATGGGCTTCAAGGGGCGCCTTCGCGCGCGCGGTCATGTGATCGCCGACCAATACGCCATGGCGCGGCGCGCCGGTTTTGACGAGATCGAGATCCCCGAGGAGCTGGCCGCGCGCCAGCCCGAGGACCAGTGGCTCTTCCGCGCGGACTGGCGGGCGCATGACTATCAGGCCCGCATGCGCGGATAAGCCGCCTTTTATCTGACCTGAATCAAAGATTAGTCACAGATTTGGGTTTAAACATCCGGCCAGTGCAGTAATGAACGAGATCAGTACCGTGAATAAAACAGGCACAACAGGCGTCCTGCACCCCATCATGCGCGACGCCACGCTCAAGCCCCACAAGACAACGCCAAGTGTTCAATCCTTCAGCCGCATCGGAACGGAGCCGTTCAATGCCGTTGAATGATTGCGTCTCCCGGGCGGATACTCTCAATGCGCGCTATCGCAACCACCCGGCCAGCGAAGTGCTGGAAAATGCGCTGCGCGATCCCGATCTTGGGGAACTTGCGCTGGTGTCCAGCTTCGGGTCGGAATCCGCGGTGCTCTTGCACATGGTGTCGTTGACACGTCGCGACCTGCCGGTGCTCTTCATCGACAGTGGAATGCTCTTCGAAGAAACACTGGCCTATCAGCGGGACTTGACCGCGCGACTCGATCTTCGCGATCTGCGCATCATCCGCCCCGAGGCCGCCGACCTTGCTGCGCGCGATCCTGACGCCACGCTGCACCGCACCGCGCCCGATGCCTGCTGCGCCCTGCGCAAGACCGAGCCGTTGCAACGCGCTCTCAAGGGGTTCGACGGCTGGATCACGGGCCGGAAACGTTACCAGGGCGACACCCGCTCGAATCTCGATTTCTTCGAAGCCGAGCCCGAAACCGGCCGTATAAAGGTCAATCCCCTGGTCCACTGGACCCCCGAGGACACCGAGACCTATATCAAGGAAAATACCCTGCCCCGCCATCCGCTGGTCGCGCGCGGCTACCCTTCGATCGGCTGCATGCCCTGCACCAGCAGCGTTGAAACCGGCGAAGATTTCCGTGCAGGGCGTTGGCGCGGGCAGGAAAAATCCGAATGCGGCATTCACTTCGCGAACGGAAAAATCGTACGAAAAGGAGAAAACGCATGAACGACATTGGCGCCGAAAACATGTGCATGCCGATTGATCGGTGGCGTTTATGCCCCGATCCGCACCCGCACGGCGACCACGCGCACTGGGTTGGACAAACCACCCTTCACCTGACCTGAATCAACGATTACTTATAGGTGTCGGTTTATCCAGACCGGCAAGTTGGAGCAATGAACGAGATTAACACCGTGACAGAAGCAGCCGCGAAGGCCGTCAAGAAACCCGCCATGCCCGACGCCCAGACGGTCACCGAAGTGACCCACTGGACCGACCGGCTTTTTTCGTTCCGGATGACGCGGCCCGCGACGCTGCGCTTTCGCTCGGGCGAGTTCGTGATGATCGGCCTGATGCAGACCGATGATAAGACCGGCAAGGAAAAGCCGCTTCTGCGGGCCTATTCCATCGCCTCGCCCTCTTGGGATGACGAGCTGGAATTCTACTCGATCAAGGTGCAGGATGGCCCGCTGACCAGCCGCCTTCAGCATATCCAGCCGGGCGATCAGATCATCATGCGCCCCAAGCCCGTGGGCACGCTGGTGCATGATGCCCTCTTGCCCGGCAAGCGGCTCTGGTTCTTCGCCACCGGCACCGGCATCGCGCCCTTTGCCTCGCTTTTGCGCGATCCCCAGACCTATACCGATTACGAAGAGGTCATCGTGACCCATACCTGCCGCGAAGTGGGCGAGCTGGAATATGGCCGCATGCTGATCGACAACATCCGCAACGACGAGCTGCTCGAAGAGCTGATCGGCGAAGGTTTCCACGAAAAGCTGCGCTATTATCCCACGACCACGCGCGAAGACAGCCCCAAGATGGGCCGCATCACCGATCTGATGCGCTCGGGCGAGGTGTTCGAGGATCTGGGCGTTGCACCGCTCTGCCCTGAAACCGACCGCGCGATGGTCTGCGGCAACCTTGCCTTCAACCTCGAGATCAAGGAGATGCTGGAGGATTACGGCCTCAACGAAGGCGCAAATTCCAACCCGAAGGAATATGTCGTCGAAAAAGCCTTTCTCGACTGACGGGGCCGCGCCACGCGCCGGAATGAAAAAACCCCGCGTCGGTTGTCCGGCGCGGGGTTTTCCTTGGGGTCAGAGGCCCCGGATCAGAGATTCAGCGCGCTGCGGACATTCTCGAGCGCCGATTTCAGCAGGTCGGGATTGCTTTGCGCCTGTTCCAGCGCGCCTTTCAGCAACGCTTTCTGCGTGGTTCCCAGCTCCGAGTTGTCGATCATCTCGGCGACTTTATCCATATTGAATCCATCAACGGTCAGCGCCTCATTCACCTCGTCACTGGCCGCGGCGGTAGTTTCGCCTGTACCTTCACTGGCGGCTTCGGCACCCTCAGCGGCCTCTGTTGCCGTATCCGCACCGCTATCTGCGGCGGCATCGGCTGACCCGGTTGCGGTGTCGGCGGCTTCGCTGGCAGCGTCTTGCACCGCCTCGGTCGCGCTGTCGGCAGCGCCTTCTGCGCTTTCGACTGCGGCATCGACGGCGCTTTCAGTCGCATCCGAGGCCTCCTCGGCGGTCCCGGTCACGGCATCAACGGCACTGTCGGCGGCTTCGCTCGCGCTGTCGGCTGCTTCGCTGGCAACATCCTGCGCCGCCTCGGTTGCGCTGTCGGCAGCACCTTCTGCGCTTTCGACTGCGGCATCGACGGCGCTTTCGGTCGCCGCTGCGGCCTCCTCGGCAGTCTCGGTCGCGGCGTCAACGGCGCTTTCAGCGGCTTCGCCTGCGCTGTCGGCGGCGTCGCTGGCCGTGGTCTCGACCGTATCGGCCGCCTCGCCCGCCGCATCCGCAGCAGCATCAACCGCATCGCCGGCGGCTTCGGTCGTCGCTTCGGCGGCCTCTTCAACCGCATCCGTTGCGTCGCTGGCGGCATCACTGACCGCATCGCCCGCCGCGCTGGTCGCATCTTCAAGCGCCTCTGGCGTCTCGACGGCTCCGCTCAGGTCTTCGCTGATCTCCGTCACGGTTTTACCCGTAAACAACATGTAGCCGCCGGCCAGAACCACCAGCGCAACCACGATCCATAGCAAATTTCTCATACTTCTATTCCCCCGGAACTCTACTTCCGGCGATTTGCCGGAACATTGCATGCACGTGATGATAGATGGTTGCATCAAAGGAAAGCTGCAAGGGGAAATAGCCGGTTTTCGGCGCAGATCAGCCTATTTTGCCGCTTGAAACACGCACCATGCGCGGTTACTTTCCGACTTCAGATTTTGCCAACAACCGAAGGAACGAAGCCATAGCCCGCAGACCGCATAACGCGCCCCCGACGCGCGACACAGGCCCCCGAGTCAACGACAAGATCCGCGCATCCGAAATTCGCCTGATCGGCGCAGAGGGGGAAAACGTCGGCGTCGTGACGCCGGAGCGCGCTATGGAAATGGCCGAAGAGGCCGGTTTGGACCTGGTCGAAATCTCGCCCAATGCCAGCCCCCCGGTCTGCAAGATCATGGATTTCGGCAAATACAAGTACGAACAGCAGAAACGCGAGGCCGAGGCCCGCAAGAAGCAGAAGATCATCGAGGTGAAAGAGGTCAAGTTCCGGCCCAACACCGACACGCATGACTATGACGTAAAGATGCGCAACGTCCTGAAATTCCTCGCGAATGGCGACAAGGTTAAGGTTACGCTGCGGTTTCGCGGTCGCGAAATGGCGCATCAGGATCTGGGCCGGGAACTGCTGCATCGGGTGGCCGAGGACGTCAAGGAAGTCGGCAAGGTCGAGAACATGCCCAAGATGGAAGGCCGCCAGATGATCATGATCATCGGCCCCGCCGCCCGCTAGCGCAAAACGCGCCAGCCGCACCAAGATCCAAACCGGCCCCTCCCGCCCCTGGCGTGGGGGGCTTTTTCATCACCCCGCGTCCGCGCGGCCCGCCCCGAAAGGCCCGATCATGTGGGAAGAACGCTTTGCGACCCCCGAATATGTCTTTGGCCGCGAACCGGCGGCTTTTCTTCTCGATCACGCTGATCTGCTGACGCCGGGGGCCACCGCGCTCTCGGTCGCCGATGGCGAGGGGCGCAATTCGGTCTTCATGGCCGAGCAAGGCATGCGCGTCACCGCGCTGGAGTTTTCACCCTCCGCCATCGCCAAGGCCCGCGCGCTGGCCGCCGACAAAGGCCAGAGCGTCAGTTTTCAAGAGGTCGATGTACTCGATCATGATTGGCCAGATCAATATGATCTGGTCGCCGGGATATTCATCCAGTTCGTCGGCCCTGACGAACGCCCCGGCCTGTTCGCGGGCATGAAACGCAGCGTCGCCCCCGGCGGGCTGATCTTGCTGCATGGCTACACCCCCAAGCAGGTCGAATACGGCACCGGCGGGCCACCCGACCCGGCGAACATGTATACCGAAGACCTGCTGCAGGACAGTTTCGCCGGATGGGAAATCCTGCTCTGCGAAAGCTACGAGCGCGACATCCGCGAGGGGCGCGGCCATGCCGGGCGCTCGGCGCTGATCGACTTCGCGGCACGTCGCCCGATGGGGGCCTGAGCCACCGACAAGGCTCAGGGCGTGGCAGGCTCCAGCACGGTGATCCCCACCGCCGCCGCCCGCGCGAGGGCGGGATCAAGCGACATCGGAATATACTCGCCCCGCCGCCAGAGCTGCGCCAGATCATCGTAATGGCGCGACAGGAAATGCCCCGACTGGCCGGTCGAGATGATGAAGACGCTGCTGTCGGGATCGGCGAAATCATAGACCCCGCGATAGCCTGCGCCATGCACATTCTGGAACGGTTCGGGCCCGCTGCCGCGCGTGCGCCCCCGCAACAGCGTGTTGTCGCCCCCCGAGGTGGATTGGCGGATATTCACGAAATAGCGCAACAGCGGCACCTCGCCCAGAACCTGATGGTCATGGGTTGCCTGATGCGCGTCGCCCCAACGCAGGCTTTCCAGCGCCGTTCCGTAATGCTCGTTGATCCAAACCAGCGCATCATCCAGCGCCATGCGCGCGATATCGGTGCAGGTTTCCACCGGCGAGGACTGCTTGACATCGCACCATGCGGCAGCGCCCTCGACATCGCGGTAGACGCGCTCGATGAAGACCGGATCGGGATGGGCGAATTCACGCGCCAGTGGCCCCATTTCGTCGCGGATCAACCTGTCCTGAAGCGCGCGCATCCAGGCCGCATAGATCAGCGGCTCGGGCAGATGCTCGTTCATCTCGCCATTCCAGTCCGACAAAAGCGCCAGCGCGCGCTGGCGTTGGCGCTCGGGCGTACCCTCGGGGGCGGCTTCGCCGGTGAACCACAGGTTTGCGCCGATCAGGGGCAACAGCGAGCGCGCGGTGAAACTGACCGTATCAAGCTGCGCCTCGATGAAACTGTCGCGGGTGTGGACCTCGCGGTTCTGCATCAGGCGGCGCCAGCGATGAACCCGCTGCGTATCGCCCCAAAGAAAGCTCACATGCAGCGGAAAGGGCCGGTCGACGGTCTTGTTGTTCGTATTCCCCAACACGCCCCCGGCGGGGGCGATGAATTCGGGATTGGCCGAATAGGGGCTGATCCCCTGCCAGCGGTTCTGACGCACCCAGCCCCGCGACGGCATGCGCCCCTCGCTTTCGTGGCTTGCATTACGACGCGGCATCGCGCCAAGCGTCTTCATCGCGATGGTGTCGCTGTCTACCAGCGTCAGGTTCTGCGAGGGCGCCACGTAAAGCCGCCCGGCATCCAACGCCTCATCGACGCTCGCGGCGCGCATCACCGCCATCGCCGCGCTCATGGTGGTGTCGTCGCCCGCCAGCGCCGTCCAGGCGAGCGACGCGACATGCGCCTCGGGCGTCACGCTGGCCAGATCGTAATGCGACCCTGGCAGTACCGGGCCGTTATCCGTCCAGCGCAGGGTCATCGTGACCGGATCGGCATCCTTGATGCGGATGATGGATTGCTGCGTGCGGAAGGGCTTGTAGCCCTCGGGCGTCAGGTAACGGGTGGAATTGTCGGGATCGAGCTTCTCGATATAGATATCCTGGTCGTCCATGTAGGACGACGTCAGCCCCCATCCCAGATCGCGGCTGCGCCCTGTCATCACCGCGGGCAGGCCCGGAATGGTGCCCCCGATCACTCCGCCCGTTTGCAGCTCCAGCCGCGCCAGATACCAGATCGCGGGCGCGCTGAAGCCCAGATGCGGATCATTGGCCAATAGCGTGCCACCCGCCGCCGAACGCGACGGCGCCGCCGCCCAGGCATTCGAGGCCCCGGCAAATGCGCGCTTGTTGAAGGGCGAGAGCGGATCGCGCTTGCGCGCAGGCAACGCGGCATGGCGCAGCGCCTCGGCCCCCGGCATCAGCGCCGCGTAATCGGGCAGCGCGGCAATGCCGCTGCCGGGCGACAGCGGCATGATGTCCCGAAGCCGCGCCTCCTCCTCCAGCGCCAGCGAGGCGCGGGCATAAAGCACCTCGTTTTCCATATGCGAGGACAGCTGCACCGCCATCAGCTTGAGTATCGCCAGTGAATCGGCGGGCTGCCAGGGGGAAATGGGCGCGTTGAACATGAACATCTCGGGCGCGCCGCGCCCAAGCGCCGATTCGTTGATCTCGCTCAGGCGCGCATTCACGCCTTGCGCATAGGCATCGAGCGCCCGTCGCGTGGCGTCGTCCTGGGCCTCGACCGAACTGCGCGCCAGCCCGTAGATATCGAAGCGGCGCATCAGCTTGTCGATCTCGACGCTTCGCGCGCCGAACACTTCCGAAAGACGCCCCTGCGCGGTGCGCCGCAACGTCACCATCTGCCACAGCCGGTCCTGGGCATGGGCATAGCCAAGCCCGAAAAACGTGTCCGCGTCGCTTGCGCCGAAGATATGGGGCACATTGGCATGATCGCGCACGATCTCCACCGGGGCCGAGACCCCGGCCACCCCAATGCGCTTGTCGTAATCCGGCAAGGAGCGCGACAGCAGGAAATAAAGGCCCAACACCACCACAAGCGCAAGCACCACCGCGCCGCCCGTCAGCCTGAGAAGCCATTTGAAGATCGACGCCATGCCCTTACCCGGTTTCACCTTGCATCCGGGCATGGGATAGTCAGAAATCCGCGACGAGACAATGGAAAGGAAGCGACGATGACGAAACTGGCATTTCTGGGGCTTGGCGTGATGGGTTATCCGATGGCGGGGCACCTTCAGGCGGCGGGCCATGACGTCTGCGTCTATAATCGCACACCGGCCAAGGCCGAGGACTGGGTCTCACAGCATGGCGGGCAAAGCGCCTCCACCCCGCGCGACGCCGCCAGCGGCGCGGATTTCGTGATGGCCTGCGTGGGCAATGACGACGATCTGCGCAGCGTCTGCCTTGGCCCCGACGGGGCTTTCGCCGGGATGAAGGAGGGCGCGATCTTCGTCGATCACACGACGGTGTCGGCCAAGGTGACCGAAGAGCTTTACGGCAAGGCGCATGACGGCGGGCTGAGCTTTGTCGACGCGCCGATCTCGGGCGGACAGGCGGGGGCGGAAAACGGCCAGCTCTCGATCATGTGCGGCGGTGATCAGGCTGCCTATGACGCGGCCGAGCCGGTGATGAACACCTATGCCAAGCTGTGCCGGCGTATCGGCGAATCCGGCGCCGGACAAATGACCAAGATGTGCAACCAGATCGCCATCGCGGGCCTTGTGCAGGGGCTGTCCGAGGCGCTCCATTTCGCCGAAGAAGCCGGTCTTGACGGGCGCGCCGTGGTCGAGGTGATCAGCCAGGGCGCCGCCGGAAGCTGGCAGATGGCGAACCGCTATGAAACCATGCTGGACGATGCGTTCGAGCACGGGTTCGCGGTTGACTGGATGCGCAAGGATCTCGGGATCTGCCTGGCCACCGCCGAAGAGACCGGCGCCAGCCTGCCGGTCACGGCGCTGGTCGATCAGTTCTACAAGGACGTGCAGAACATGGGCGGCGGGCGCTGGGACACCTCGAGCCTGTTCAAGCGGCTGCGCAAGGTGAAGGGCTAGGAAAAAAGGAGGGGGCCTCAGCCCCCTCTTGGCCGTTGGCCAATTCACCCCCGAGGATATTTCACAAACAGAAGAAGGCCCGCGCCTATCATGAGCGCGGGCCTTTGTTCTTTCGGGGATGCGTCAGCGATCAGCCTGCGGCGGTAACGGCGCGTTTGGTCATGACGCCCACCAGATGCGCGCGATAATCGCCCGAGCCATGCAGGTCCGAGATCATCCCCTCGCCCGGAAGGCTGAGCCCATCGAGTGCCCCGGCCGAAAAGTCAGAAGCCAGCGCCGCTTCGGCCTCGGACCAGCGGAACACGCCCTCTTCGGAGGCGCCCGTCACGGCCACCCGCACACCGTCACCGTATTTGGCGACGAACACGCCCACCAGCGCGAAACGCGAGGCGGGTTGTTCGAACTTCATGTAAGCAGCCTTTTGGGGCACCGGAAATTTTACCTCGGTGATGATCTCGCCCTCATCTAGGGCGGTGGCGAACATGCCCTCGAAATAGTCGTCGGCGGCGATCTCGCGCTTGTCGGTCACGATGGTCGCGCCCGACCCGAGCGCCGCGGCGGGGTAGCAGGCCGAGGGGTCGTTATTGGCCAGGCTGCCGCCGATCGTGCCGCGGTTGCGCACCGCGGGATCGCCGATATTGCCCGCAAGCGCGGCCAGCGCCGGAAAGGCCGAGGTGCCCGCCGCAACCTCGCTGTGGGTGGTGGCCGCGCCGATGCAGATCCGCCCAGCATCGTCCTCGCAGATGCCCCGGATCTCGTCGATGCCGGTCAGGCTGATCAGCTTCTCGGGGCTGGCAAGGCGCTGCTTTAGGGTCGGGATCAGGGTTTGACCGCCGCCAAGCGCCTGGTTCTCCTCGGAGGCGGCCATATGTTTTACGGCCTCGGCCAAAGTGGTCGGGCGTTCGATGTCGAATGCATACATGTCTCTTCTCCTCAGCCCCTGTTCATCGCGTCCCACACCCGCGACGGCGAGAGCGGCATATCGATATGGGTCACGTCCCGGCCCGCGCGTTGCAGCGCGTCGATCACGGCGTTGACCACCGCGGGCGGGCTGCCGATGGCCCCCGCCTCGCCACAGCCCTTCACCCCCAGCGGGTTATGCGTGCAGGGCGTCTGGCAGGAATGATCGACCTTATAGAAGGGCACATCATCGGCGCGCGGCATGGCGTAATCCATGTAGCTGGCCGACAGCAATTGGCCGTCCTCGTCATAGGCGCAGTTCTCCAGCAGCGCCTGACCGATCCCCTGCGCCAGCCCGCCATGCACCTGGCCCTCGACGATCATCGGGTTCACCACATTGCCGAAATCGTCAGCGGCGGCGAAGCCTTCGATCGTGACCTTGCCGGTATCGGGGTCAAGTTCGACCTCGCAGGCATAGGCGCCCGCCGGATAGGTGAAGTTCGCCGGGTCATAGAAGGCGGTTTCCTCAAGCCCCGGTTCGATATCCTCGAGCGGGTAGTTATGCGGCACATAGGCCGCCAGCGTGACATCGCCCCAGGCAACCGACTTGTCGGTGCCCGCGACGCTGAACTGGCCGTTCTTCAACTCGATATCGGCCTCGGAAGCCTCCATCAGATGGGCCGCGATCTTGCGCGCCTTGGCGATGATCTTCTCGGTGGCGCGCACCATGGCCGAGCCACCCACCGCCAGACTGCGAGACCCGTAGGTGCCCATGCCCATCGGTGTATTGGCGGTATCGCCATGGACGATCTCGACCATGTTTTCGTCGATGCCGATCATGTCGGCGACCACCTGCGCGAAAGAGGTCTCGTGCCCCTGCCCGTGGCTGTGGCTGCCGGTCATCACAACCAGCCCGCCCGTCGCATTGACCCGCACCGTGGCCGATTCATAAAGCCCGGCGCGCGCCCCAAGCTGACCGACCAGATGCGAGGGCGCGATGCCGCAGGCCTCGATATAGCAGTTGACGCCCAGACCGCGCAGCTTGCCGTTCTTCTTTGATTCCGCAAGGCGCGCCTCGAAACCGGCCAGATCGGCGATCTCCAGCAGCTTGTCGAGCGTGGCATGATAGTCGCCGGTATCGTATTCCACCGCCACCGGGGTGGCATAGGGGAACTCGTTGACGAAATTCTGCCGCCGCAATTCCACCGGGTCGACGCCCAGCTCGCGTGCGGCCTTGTCGATGACGCGCTCCAGCTGAAAAGTCGCCTCGGGGCGCCCGGCACCGCGATAGGCATCGACCGGCACGGTATTGGTGAACACCGCCTTGACGTTCACATAGATTAGCGGGGTCTTGTAATTCCCCGCCATCAACGTGCCATGCAGCCATGTCGGCACCGAGGGCGCAAAAGTCGACAGATACGCCCCCATATTCGCATGGGTCTCGGTGCGCAGCGCGACGAAATTGTTGTCCTTGTCGAGCGCCAGTTCAATCGTCGTCACATGGTCGCGCCCATGCGCGTCGGTCATGAAGGCCTCCGAGCGCGACGAGGTCCATTTCACCGGCCGGTTCAGGGCCTTGGCAGCAAAGGTGCAAAACGCCTCTTCGGCATAGTGGAAGATCTTCGAGCCGAAACCGCCGCCCACATCGGGTGCCACCACACGCAGCTTGTGTTCGGGGATCCCCAGCACGAAGGCCCCCATCAACAGGCGGATCACATGCGGGTTCTGGCTGGTGGTGTAAAGCGTCGACTCCCCGGTCGAGCGGCTGAAATCGCCGACCGCGACGCGCGGCTCCATCGGGTTGGCGACAAGCCGGTTGTTCCTGAGCTCGAGCCTGGTCACATGGGCCGCGGATTTGATCGCCGCATCCACCGCCTCGCGGTTCTCCTCGACGAAGCCCCAGTCATAGCAGAGGTTGCTTGTCAGATCGTCATGCACCTTGGGCGCGCCGTCCTTCAGCGCCGCCTTCATGTCCACGACAGCGGGCAGATCGTCGATATCGACCTCGATCGCCTCGGCGGCATCGCGGGCCTGTTCGCGGGTTTCGGCCACCACGGCGGCGATCGGGTCGCCCACATGACGTACCTTACCCTGCGCCAGCACCGGATGCGGGGGCTCCTGCATCGGGTTACCCTCGCGGTCGGTGATCTGCCAGCCACAGGGCAGCCCGCCCACCTCGGCAAAGTCAGCGCCGGTGAACACGCGCACTACGCCCGGCATCCCTTCGGCGGCGCTCGTATCAACGTTTTTCAGCGTGCCATGCGCCACATCCGAGCGCAGGAAATGCACATAGGCCTGACCGCGCAGATCGATGTCGTCGGTGTAATGTCCGGCTCCGGTCAGGAACCGCACATCCTCGCGCCGCTTGCTGCTGGCGCCGATGCCTGAGTCCTTGGGCATTGGTAGTCTCCTCCCTCTGGGGGGCGGGTGGCCCCGCCGGTCGTCTATTCAGCGGCGATAGTGCTCACATCCTGCCCGGACGCGGCCATGATCGCCTTGACGATGTTGTGATAGCCGGTGCAGCGGCAGATATTGCCTTCCAGGTAGTCGCGAATCTCGGCCTCGCTTGGGGTCGGGTTCTCGGCCAGAAGGGCGCGCGCCGACATCACCATGCCCGGCGTGCAAAAGCCGCATTGCAGCCCGTGGTGATCCTGAAAGGCCTGTTGCACCGCGTCCATCGTGCCATCGGGCGCAGCGACGCCTTCGATGGTCAGCACCTCGGTCCCCTCGGCCTCGGCGGCGAACATGGTGCAGGATTTCACCGCCTTACCGTCCACATGCACGACGCAAGCGCCGCATTGGCTGGTGTCGCAGCCCACATGCGTGCCGGTCAGGCCCAGGTTTTCACGCAGGAATTCGACAAGCAGCGTGCGGCCTTCGACCTCACCGGATGCAGGCTTGCCATTCACGGTCATCTTGACCTGTGGCATCGTTTCCTCCCCTTTGGCTTTCGTATTGGCTGATGCGAGTTAAGCACGCGCCTCGCCACTTGAGAACCCGGTTTTTCAGTTAGTGCCATCCTCGCGCGGCGCGCGGCTCATGCCCGGCTGGCGCGGTTGCGGGCGCGTCGGGATTTCCTTGAGCAGACCACCCACCCCCATCGCGGCCATTCCGGCACTGTCGAGCGCCACGCCACAGGCGATCCGCGCCAGCACCCAATCCGCCCCATGCAGCACCGGCGAGCGCGCGCTGCCGGGCAGGCCGATCACGGGCCGCCCGGCAATATCGCCCAGAAACAACAGGTTGCCCGGATCGACCGGCAGGCCGAACCGCTCGATGCGCCCGCCGGCGCGTATCAACGCGCTTGGCGCGGTGTCATGCGGATCCGACGTGGCCGAGGCCGTCAGGATCAGCACCACATCACCCGCCGCCTTGCCGATGGCGTCGGCCAGCGCGGCTTCGTCATGGGCGCAGCGCAGCGTCTCGCAAAGGCGCATGCCAAGGCCCTTGAGGCGGTTCTCGACTGCCTCGACACCCTTGTCGCCCGGCCCTCCGGTAATTTCGGTCAGGATCAGGCTGGCGCTGTCATGCACAGGCGCGGCAAGACGAATCGCACCGCGTGCATGCGTCGACGCCTTGCTCAGCGCCGCGCCCGCCACGCCGTAAGCGATGATCTTGACCGTCGCCGCCATGCCCCCCGCCTGCAATTGATGAAACGGCGCCACCGTCGCCACGGTGATCATCGGGTCCACCGCATTGACCGCATTGATGCGCGCCGCGTCGATCAGCACCACGCCGGGGCCATCCGCGATCAGGTTGACCCGCCCGGTGAAGGGCGACGTGCAATGGATGCCATCGGCACCATCGCTAAGCGCCTGCGCCAGCGCCTGCGCCGCCGTATCCTCGTGGATGTCACCATCTTCCAGCCGCGCAACGCTGACCTCTTGCATGCCGGCCTCGCGCAGCGCCGCGACATGTTCGCGGCTCAGCATCACACCCTTGCGCAGCCGCCCGTCCTTAAGGCGCAGCGAATGGGCCAGAATCGCGCCCTCGGCCTTATCGAGAGGCACGGCGCCGAATTTCATGCCCCGTGCCTCAAAACGCGGGTCACTTCGGCCATGATGCTGAGCGCGATCTCGGCCGGGCCAGCCGCGCCGATATCCAGGCCAACGGGGCCGTGAATACGCGCGATCTGTGCCGCGTCATGGCCATTGTCGCGCAGCCGCTCCACCCGCTTGGCATGGGTGCGGGTCGAGCCAAGCGCACCGATATAGAAGACGTCGCTGTTCAGCGCCTGTTCCAGCGCCGGGTCATCCAGCTTGGGATCATGCGTCAGCAAGATCAGCGCCGTGCGCGCATCAAGACCAAAGGCGCGCACGCCCTCGTCGGGCCAATCGTTCAGGATGGTTTCGCCGGGAAACCTCTCGGCGCTCGCGAAACTCTCGCGCGGATCGATCAGCAGCGGGTCATAGCCCGCGATCCGCGCCATCGGCACCAGCGCCTGCGCGATATGCACCGCCCCCACGATGATCATGCGCAAGGGCGGGTTGTGAATGGCCACAAAGGTCTCGCCATCGGCCTCAAACCCCGAACGATCCATGCGGAATCTTTCGTCAAAGCCATCGCGCACAAGCCGCGGCGCGACCCTCATGCCGGTGACATAGGCGATGGGTTCGCGCGCGCCGCGCGCCGCCACCAGCTCTTCCAGCAGCGCCACCGGCATCACCGGGCCGACGGGTTCGACCAGAACCCTTATGGTGCCGCCACAGGCCAGACCCACGGCAAAGGCATCACCGTCGCTGACCCCGTATTCCAGCATCACGGGCTTGCCGTCCTCGATGGCATCCATTGCCTCGGCCACGACCGCGCCTTCGACGCAGCCGCCCGAGACCGACCCCTCGATCTCGCCATCGCCTGAAATGGCCAACTGGCTGCCCACGCGGCGCGGCGCGCTGCCCCATGTCTCGACGACGGTGGCCAGCGCCGCGCCCTTGCCGGCACGCTGCCATGCCAGCGCGATTTCCGGGATTCTGTCGAACCTGTCCATCTGGCGCCTCCCTCGCCGGGCAATATGGAATGCGCCGCCAGCTTCTACAAACGAAAAAACCCGCCCCCGGCGATGTGCAGGGGGCGGGCGATGTCTCGCGCATGTGGCGCTGACGGTTACTCGGCCGGGGCCACGGCCTCGCCGCCGCCGCGCAGGCGTTCGGGCAAGGCAATGGCGATCACCACGAAACCCGCGCCGATGACGATGCCCAGGATATCACCCGGCACCGTGCTGAGCGCGTCATAGCCCGCGCCAGGAACCGCGCCCAGCGTCAGCTTGCCGCCATCCAGAAGCCCCGCCGATTTCCATGCCGGATAGGTCATCATGTAGGCCGCAGCGCCCAACAGGCCCCCGGCGATGAAGAACAGCGCATCCTTGCGCCCCGAGGCCGCCGCACAGACACCGGTGCCGGGGCAATAGCCCGCCGCCGCCCAGCCCGCGCCCAGCATCAGCCCGCCGATGAACACGCCCGCATAGGCGGTCTTGACGCTCATGTGGCCGACATCGACAAGCCCCGCCATCTGCCCGGCGAACATCAGGATGGACCCGGTGCCGATCGCCAGAAGGATGGTCTTCATCAGGTGCAGGTTGGTCAGGGTCAGCATCTTGCCGATCCAGTTGGGATTGGTGGCGCCGATCCGGTCCAGAACCGCGCCGAAGGCGGCACCGATCAGGATGGCCAGGATAATGGTTGTCATGGCTCAGCCCTCCCGCTTGTACATCATGATCGCGACGGGCAGCGCCGCGGCAAAGGCCCCGGCGGCGAATATATAGCCCGACACCGCGGTCTGCATCATCCCCGACATCATGTGCCCCGAGGTGCAGCCCCCCGCAAGGCGCGCACCGTAAAGCACGATGAAACCGCCCATAAAGGCCACGGCATAGCGCTTGACCGGCGTGTCGCCGTAATTGGCATACCATATCGCGGGCAGCTTGCGCTCATCCGCGCCCACGCCGCCGCGCGCCATCGCCGACAGGAACGCACCCAAGGCCATCGCCAGCACGAAGACGAAACTGTAATTCAGCGGGTTGGCAGCATTGTTCGCGTATTTGCCGTCCGATTTCGCAAGATAAGCATTGGTCGAGCTGTAGCCGTCTTCGGTCGGGGTGATCAGATCGGGGTTCACCACATCGGCGATGATCGCGTCCAGAATGACGAATTGCGTGGAGACGCCGATCGGCTTCACCAGCAACACCGCCAAGAAGAACACGAGCCCCAGAAGCACCCCACCGGTTTTCCAGTTGAGAACCATTCGGGTTTTCCTTCCATCAGTTACATTCTGATTGTTGAATATATTGATCCGAAGGGAAACGCAATGATCTATCGCAAGGCGCGCAGGTTCAGGGCGCGGCGTTCATGGCAGCCATCAGGCGGGCTTTCTCGCCCGCGTCGCCGGGGCGCGAAATCGCCTCGGCCAGCGCCTCGAGCGTGGCGATGGAGTGGCCCGCGCGAAAGGCATCGACATGGGGCAGCATGGCGCGGATGCCGCTGGCGCGCGGCGCGAAGCCTTCCCAGCGCAGCAGCGGGTTGAGCCAGATCAGGCGGCGCGCGCTCAGATGCAGGCGCTCGATCTCGCGCTCCAACGCATCCGCATCGCCCCGGTCCAGACCGTCGGTGATCACCAGCACCACCGCGCCCTGCCCCATCACCCGGCGCGACCAGTCGCGGTTGAAGGCGTGCAGGCAATCGCCGATCCGCGTGCCGCCCTCCCAGTCCTGCGCCTCCTGCCCGGCAGCGGCCAGCGCGCTGTCGACGTCGCGCCTGTCCAGATGACGGGTGATATTGGTCAGCCGCGTGCCAAAGGTGAAGGCATGGACCCGCGCCCAGCCTGCACCCTTTTCATTGGCGACGGCATGCAGGAAATGCAGCACCATGCGGCTGTATTGGCTCATCGAACCGGAAATGTCGCACAAAACGACAAGATTGGGCCAGCGCGGGCGGGGTTTCTGCATGTGGATGCGGCGCAGCTCGCCGCCGCGGCGCATGGCGGCGCGCAGCGTGGCGCGCGCGTCGATCCGCGCGCCTTGCGCGCTGGCCATGGCGCGGCGCGATTTCAATGGCTTCACCGGCAGGCTGAGCCGCGCCAGCATCCGGCGGGCGGCGGCGGCCTCCTCGGTGCTCATCTGCTCGAAATCGAGATGGCGCAGCCGTTCCTCTGCGGACATCGTGGCCGAAGCGTCGATCTCGATCTCGCTCTCGTCCTGCGCCTCATCGCCCCCTTGCGCGGGCGCCTCGGGTTCGATCCCGTCAAGCAGCGCCTCGGCGGCGCGTTTTTCGCCCGCCTGCGCCGCGCGCTCTTCCTGAACGCCGCGGATCGCGGGCAGCATCATCGCCATCATGTGTTCCATGTAGCGCGGGTCGCGCCAGTAGAGTCGGAATATCTGCGCAAAGACCGCGCGATGTTCAGGGCGCGTGACCAGACAGGCGCGCAATGTATAGAAGAAATCCGTCTTCGAGGTGAAGCCCGCCGCCTCAACCGCGCGGATCGCGTCGATCACCCGCCCCGTGCCCACCGGCAGGCCCGCCTTGCGCAGGGCGCGGGCGAAATGGATGACGTTCTGGGTCAGCCGTGGGGTGTCCGGCAGGTCGAGCGCGGGGTATTCAGCCATGGCGCAGCTTGGGGGCCTGCCCCCAAACCCCCGGAGTATTTCCGGCAAGATGAAGCATCAGGCCGGCTCCAGGCTGGCTTTGGCCTCGTCCAGCAGGCGCTTGGCCTCGGAGCCATGCAGGCGCTGGATGTCATCCTGGTATTTCAGGATCGCGCCGATCGTGTCGGCGATCACCTCGGGGCTGAGCGCGATCACGTCAAGCGCCAGCAGGCATTTTGCCCAGTCGATGGTTTCGGCAACGCCCGGTTTCTTGAAGAGATCCTCGCCGCGCAGCCGCTGGACGAAAGCGACCACCTCGCGGCTGAGGCTTTCGGCGGCTTCGGGCGCGCGGGCATGGAGGATCTCCATCTCGCGGTCGAAATCGGGGTAATCGACCCAGTGGTAAAGACAGCGCCGCTTGAGCGCGTCATGCACTTCGCGAGTGCGGTTGGAGGTCAGGATAACGATCGGCGGCGCGGGGGCGGCGATGGTGCCGAGTTCGGGGATCGTCACCTGGAAATCGCTGAGCGCCTCGAGAAGGAAGGCCTCGAAAGGTTCGTCGGTGCGGTCGAGTTCATCGATCAGCAGCACCGGCGGCCCGCCATCCTGCGGGCGCATGGCCTGAAGGAGCGGGCGCTCGATCAGGTATTGCTCGGTGAAAAGCTCGTCCTTGAGGGCATCGCGATCCGCGCCCGCGCCCTCGAATCCCATGGCCTCGGCGGTGCGGATGGCGATCATCTGCTCGGCGAAGTTCCATTCACACACAGCGCTGGCGGCATCCAGCCCCTCGTAGCATTGCAGGCGAATCAGGCGCCGCCCCAGCCCGGTGGCGATCGCCTTGGCGATCTCGGTCTTGCCCACCCCCGCCTCGCCTTCGAGAAAAAGCGGCCGTCCCAGCTTGAGCGCGAGAAACACCACGGTGCCAAGCGCACGGTCGCAGACATAGCCCTCATCCGCGAGCATTGCCTGCACCTCATCGATCGACCCCGGTATCGTCTTCATCCGCGCCTCCCTCGGCCATGCATAAAGAAGTGCATGCACGCGCAGCCAGCGTCAAGCGCCGCGCGTCGGCGCAGCCCCTTGTGCTGGCACCAGAAACCCCTTGGATTTTCCCAAATTTCGCCCAGATTGCAGCCTACTCCAGTGGCGTCGAAGCCGTTGCAAGCGGCCACTGCGCAATGACGCAGAATAAGGATCGGAGCAGAATGCAGGACAGTCCCAATACCTATGACACCCCGCTTGGCGGTCTTGACTGGTCGGCATGGCTCGATGCGGCCGAGTCCATCGTCGACGAGGACGGCTATGTCGAGCGGCTGGGACGGCGGCATGCTGCGGTTTTCCTCGAGGAGAAGCCGACCCTTCTGGTAAGTTTCGAGACAAGACAGGCGATCACCGAGCAGTCACAGAACGCGCATCCGCTGGGCTGGACCATGGTCAAGGCGCTTGGCTGGTCGCATCTCTGTTTGGTCTGCGACGGCGACAGCTGGTTTCGCGACCGCCATGTCTATGGCTATTTCGACCGGCTGGTCGATGACGGGTTCTTCGACGAGTTCGAGCAGGTCATCTTTTACGGCGAGGGCGCCTGCGGCTATGCGGCGGCGGCGTTCTCGGTGGCGGCCCCCGGCGCGCGGGTGGTGGCGCTGCGCCCGCAGGCGACGCTGGATCCGCGCATCGCCGAATGGGATGATCGCTACAAGGCGATGCGCCGCACCGCCTTTGACGACCGCTATGGCTATGCGCCCGACATGCTGGACGCCGCCGAACATGCCTTTGTGCTTTATGATCCCGAAATCAAGCTTGATGCGATGCATTCGGCACTCTTCACCCGTTCCAACGTCACCCGTTTCAGACTGCGCTTCATGGGCACGCGACTTCAGCAGTCGCTCTTGGGAATGGATGTGCTGCTGCGCATCCTCGCCCAGGTCAGCGCCGGGCGCCTGACCCGCCGGAGCCTTGCGCAGATGATGCGCGCGCGCCGTACGCATGTGCCTTATCTCAAGCGGGTGCTGGCGCGGCTCGAGCATGAGAAGCGGCTTTTCCTCGTGGCGCTCTGGTGTCGCCGCATCATGCGCGAAACCCCCGGGCCCCGGTTCCGCCGCGCGCTGCGTTCGGCCTATCAGGCCGCCGAGGACAAGGGGATCACCATGCCCGAGCGCGAAGCGGACTGAACTCTGCGCCCCGGCGCCGCACGATGCCGAGGTATCTGGCGGCGCGGCGCAGGATTGTGTAAAGGCTCAGAACCATGAGCCAGAGCCTGACCATCCCCCGCCCCGACGACTGGCACCTGCATCTGCGCGATGGCGCGATGCTGCGCGCCGTCCTGCCCGAAAGCGCGCGCCATTTCGCCCGCGCCATCATCATGCCCAATCTCGTCCCCCCCGTGGTGACGGGCGCCGATGCCCGCGCCTATCGCGACCGGATCATGGCCGCCCGGCCCGCAGGCGCGGATTTCACACCGCTCATGACGCTTTACCTGACCGAAGCGACCGACCCCGCCGATGTGGCGCGCGCGCATGGCGAGGGACTCATCACCGCGGTCAAGCTCTACCCGGCAGGCGCCACCACCAATTCCGCCAGCGGCGTGCGCGATTTCGACCGCGTGCGCAGCGTGCTCGAGGCGATGGCGGAGTCCGGCTGCCCGCTTTGCGTGCATGGCGAGGTGACCGATCCCGAGATCGACATCTTCGACCGCGAGGCGGTCTTCATCGACCGCGTGCTCGACCCGCTGCGCCGTGCCGTGCCGGGGCTCAGGGTGGTGATGGAGCATGTCACCACGCGCGACGGCGTGGACTATATCAAGTCCAGCGACAGCGATCTGGCCGGCACGATCACCACGCATCACCTGATCATCAACCGCAACCATATCCTGGTGGGCGGAATCAAGCCGCATTACTACTGCCTGCCCGTGGCCAAGCGTGAATCCCACCGCCTCGCACTGCGCGCCGCCGCCACCTCGGGCGATGCGCGCTTTTTTCTCGGTACCGACAGCGCCCCCCATAGCGATGACGCCAAGGAAAACGCCTGTGGCTGCGCAGGCTGCTTCACCGCCACCAACACGATGCCGCTCCTTGCGCATGTCTTCGAGGAAGAAGACGCGCTTGAGCGGCTCGAAGGTTTTGCCTCGCGCCACGGCCCCGGTTTTTACGGCCTGCCCGTCAATGACGCGACACTGACGCTTGTGAAGGGCCAGACCCCCACCCGCTTCCCGGCGCATATCGAATCCGGCGACGGCCCCGTCACCGTCTTCGATCCCGGATTTCCCGTCCACTGGTCCGTCGCCGACTGACCCGCTGCCCGTCTTGGCCCACAGGAGCAACCGATGATCCCCACCGCCTACCCGCCGCGCGACGAGATCGCCCGCCTCACCGCCCGCATGCTGCTCGAAATCGAGGCCGTGCATTTTAACGCCGCCGAGCCCTTCACCCTTGCCTCCGGCCTGCCGTCGCCCACCTATATCGATTGCCGCAAGCTGATCTCGTTCCCCCGCATCCGCGCCACGCTGATGGATTTTCTGGCCGTCACGGTGATGCGCGACGCCGGGCTCGAAGCCTTCGACAATGTCGCGGGCGGCGAAACCGCGGGCATTCCCTTTGCCGCGCTCATGGCCGAGCGCATGGCGTTGCCGATGACCTATGTGCGCAAGAAACCCAAGGGCTATGGGCGCAACGCCCGCATCGAAGGCGTCATGGGCGAAGGCGACCGGGTGCTGCTGGTCGAGGATCTGACCACCGATGGCGGCTCGAAACTGAGCTTCGTCGATGCGATCCGCGACACCGGCGCGACCTGCGCTCATACGGCGGTGATCTTCTATTACGGCATCTTCCCGGAGACCGAAAAGACCCTCGGCGATCACGGCGTGGCGCTGCATTACCTGTGCACCTGGCACGACGTTCTGGCCGAAGCCCGCGCTCAGGGCGCCTTCGACGCCGCCACGCTCGACGGGGTCGAATCGTTCCTTGATGATCCGCGCGCCTGGCAGGCGGCGCGCGGCTGAACGAATCGTGACTGGCGCGCGCCGGGATGCGCGCGCATCAGTCCAGAAAAATGCCGGTTGCGGCGAATTCGCCACGGCGGCGGCGCCGCGCCTATGTCTGACCACAACATGTTGACGGATACCCCCTAAAGGCGGCAATATGGGGCACCCGAGGATATCCACAGATCATCCACAGACTTGTTCCACGTTGTCCACGCCTGCGCGGGGGCGCTATGAGCGGTGATCCAGCAGGAACGGGGGAGACCATGAACGAAGTCGCCAGCTTCAACGCCACCGGTGCCGAGATCCAGGACGCGGAGACCATGCCGCATTCCATCGAGGCCGAGCAGCAATTGCTGGGCGCCCTGCTGACCAATAACGAGGTCTATGACCGCGTCGCCTCGATCATCAAGCCGCATCATTTCTACGATCCCGTTCACCAGCGCATCTACGAAACCGCCGTGGCGCGGATCGGCAAGGGCAATCTCGCCTCGCCGGTCACTCTCAAAGCGTTCCTTGAGGATGACGAGGGCCTCAAGGAACTGGGCGGCCCGGCCTATCTCGCCCGCCTCGCGGGGGCCGCGATCAGCGCCTTCGCAGTGCGCGACTATGCCCAGATGATCCACGACATGGCGATCCGGCGCGAGCTGATCGCCCTTGGCCATGACATCGCCGGCAAGGCCGCGCGCGCCGAAGTCGAAAGCGAACCGCGCGACCAGATCGTCGAGGCAGAACAGAAGCTCTACCAGCTCTCCGAACAGGGCCAGACCGAAAGCGGCTTTCAAAGCTTCCTGCGCGCGGTGACCGATGCGGTCAATGTCGCCAATGCCGCCTATCAGCGCGATGGCGGGCTGGCGGGCATCTCCACCGGCCTGATGGACATGGACCGCAAACTCGGCGGGCTGCACAAATCCGACCTTCTGATCCTGGCCGGGCGCCCCTCGATGGGCAAGACCTCGCTGGCCACCAACATCGCCTACAACATCGCCAAGGCCTATCGCATGGGCGAACGCCCCGACGGCACGCAAGGCGCCATCGAAGGCGGGGTCGTGGGCTTTTACAGCCTCGAGATGAGCGCCGAACAGCTGGCCGCGCGGATTCTCTCCGAAGCCGCCGAAGTCCCCTCCGAGCAGATCCGGCGCGGCGACATGACCGAACCGGAATTCCGCCGCTTCGTCGATGCCGCCAAGTCGCTCGAATCCTGCCCGCTCTTCATCGACGACACGCCCGCCCTGCCGATCAGCCAGCTCGCCGCGCGGGCGCGCCGCCTCAAGCGCACGCACGGGCTCGACGTGCTGATCGTGGACTATCTGCAACTGGTGCGCCCGGCTTCGGCCAAGGACAGCCGCGTCAACGAAGTGAGCGAGATCACCCAGGGGCTCAAGGCCATCGCCAAGGAACTCGACATCCCCGTGATCGCCCTCAGCCAGCTCTCGCGCCAGGTCGAATCGCGCGAGGACAAGCGCCCTCAACTCTCGGACCTGCGCGAATCCGGCTCGATCGAACAGGATGCCGACGTGGTGATGTTCGTCTTCCGCGAGGAATATTACGCCGAGCGCGAAAAACCCTCCGATGACCGGCTCGATGAAATGGCTGCCTGGCAGGAACGCATGGACCGCCTGCACGGCAAGGCCGAAGTGGTCATCGGCAAACAGCGCCACGGCCCGATCGGCACCATCGAACTCAGCTTCGAGGGCCAGTTCACCCGCTTTGGCAACCTCGTGAAACCCTGGCAGCAGGACGGCGCGGGCGATCGCGAATTCTGACCGCGCGCCTCACCCTCGCCCGGCGCTTCTTCTGTTTCGAAATATCCCGGGGGAGTCGCCGCTTGCGGCGACGGGGGCAGCGCCCCCTGCAACGGCGCTCATATCCGCGCCGCCGCCGCGCCTTCGCGCGCCCCTGATCCGCCCCTCTGGCGCTTTCCCCTTGACCCCGACCCTCACCATGGCAAAACCCTCCCCATGAGCACCGGCACGCTGACCATCGACCTTGACGCGATCCGCGCCAACTGGCGCGCGCTCGACGCCATGAGCGCGGGCGAGACCGCCGCCGTCGTCAAATCCGACGCCTACGGGCTGGGCGCCGAGCGCGTCGCGCGCACCCTGGCGCATTGCGGCGCGCGCAGCTTCTTCGTCGCCGTCGCCGAGGAAGGCGCGGCCCTGCGCGCCACGCTGGGGCCTTCGCCTGCGATCTTCGTCTTTTCCGGGCATATGCCGGGGGATGCCGACATGATCGGCGATACCGGCCTCATCCCGATGCTCAACTCGCTCGACCAGATGATCCGCCACGCCGAGGCCCTGCCCGGCCACCCGTTCGGCATCCAGCTCGATACCGGCATGAACCGGCTGGGGATGGAGCCCGGCGAATGGGCGGCGGTGCGCGACGTGGCGCTGAGCCAGTCCCCGGCGCTGATTATCAGCCACCTCGCCTGCGCCGACCTGCCCGACCACCACATGAACCGCCAGCAGCTTGATGCCTTTCACGAGATGACCGACGGGCTCGACGTGCCGCGCTGCCTTGCCAATACCGGCGGCGTGCTCATGGGCGCGGATTACCATTTCGACATGTGCCGCCCCGGCATCGGGCTCTATGGCGGGCGCCCCTTTGCGGATGCGCGCCCCGTCGTCACGCTCGACATTCCGGTGATCCAGTGCCGCGACCTCGCGCCGGGCGAAACCGTGGGCTATGCCAATACCTTCACCGCCCACCGTCCGACCCGCATCGCCACCGTGGCCGCGGGCTATGGCGACGGCATCCTGCGCGCATTGGGGCCGCAGAGCTCGCTTCTGGCGCAAGACGGGACACCCTGCCCGATCGCCGGGCGCATCTCGATGGACCTCATCGGCGTCGATGTGACCGACCTCGATCACGACCCCAAGTCCCTGCAATTGCTGGGCGCGGCGCAAGGCGTCGACATACTGGCCGACAATGCCGGCACGATCGGCTATGAAATCCTCACCTCGCTCGGGGCGCGCTATCAGCGCCGCTATGTGGGCGGATGAAGCTCATTACCGCCCTTCTTGGCCGGCTCGGCCGCCAGACGCTGCTGATCCTGGCCGTGATCGGGCGCATCACGCTCTTTGCCGGCGCCACCGTCACCCATCTTCTGCGCCCGCCCTTCTATGCGCGTGAATTCGGCCATGCTCTGATCCAGATCGGCTGGCTCTCACTGCCGGTGGTGGGCATGACCGCGCTGTTCACCGGCGGCGCGCTGGCACTTCAGATCTATGCCGGCGGCGCGCGCTTCAACGCCGAAACCGTGGTGCCCTCGATCGTCGCCATCGGCCTCACGCGTGAACTTGGCCCGGTGCTGGGCGGGCTCATGGTGGCGGCGCGCGTGGCGTCCTCCATCGCCGCCGAGATCGGCACCATGAAGGTGACCGAACAGATCGACGCGCTCACCACCCTTTCCACCAACCCGATGAAATACCTCACCCTGCCGCGTGTGCTGGCGGCGACGCTGGCGGTGCCGCTGCTGGTCGGCGTGGGCGACGCGATCGGCATCATGGGCGGCTTTCTGGTGGGCGTCGGGCGGCTCGATTTCGGCGCCGGCACCTATCTGCACAACACCATCGACTTCCTCGAAACATGGGACGTGGTGTCCGGCATGATCAAGGGCGCGGTCTTCGGCTTCATCGTGGCCCTGATGGGCTGCTATTACGGCATGAACTCCGGGCGCGGCGCACAGGGCGTCGGGCGCGCGACCAAGGCGGCGGTGGTCGCCGCCTCGGTGCTGATCCTGGCCTCCAACTACATCCTGACAGAACTGTTCTTTTCCGCATGATCGAACTCAAGAATGTTCATAAGGCCTTCGGGGCGAACAGGGTGCTTGAAGGGGTGGACCTCACCATTCCCACCGGCACGTCGATGGTCATCATCGGCGGCTCTGGCACCGGCAAGTCGGTCGCGCTGAAATGCATCCTCGGGCTGATCCGCCACGATTCCGGCGAGATCCTTCTTGATGGCAAGGACGTGACGCGCGGCGACCGCGACGCCTTCCTTGCGCGCTTCGGGATGCTGTTCCAGGGCGGCGCTCTGTTCGACTCACTGCCCGTCTGGCAGAACGTCGCCTTCCGCCTGCTGCGCGGCTCGCTCAAACGCCCCAGGGACGAGGCCCGCGACATCGCCATCGAGAAACTGCGCCGCGTCGGGCTGACCCCCGAACAGGCCGACAAATTCCCCGCCGAGCTTTCGGGCGGCATGCAGAAACGCGTCGGCCTTGCCCGCGCCATCTGCGCCGAGCCGGAAATCATCTTCTTTGACGAACCCACCACCGGGCTCGACCCGATCATGGCAGGCGTGATCAACGACCTGATCCGCGAGATCGTCACCGAAATGGGCGCCACCGCCATGACCATCACCCATGACATGACATCGGTGCGCGCCATCGCCGACAATGTGGCGATGCTGCATGACGGGGTGATCAAATGGACCGGCCCCGTCGCCGACATGGACAACAGCGGCGACCCCTATCTCGACCAGTTCATCCATGGCCGCGCCACCGGCCCGATCGAGGCGGTCCGGTGACACTCCTCAAACTCGCCAACCTCGCGCTCCTGGTTCTCTACCCTGTCGCGTGGTTCGCGCCCCTGATGCGTGCTGGGCTGAATCTGCCGCTGTTCGGCCTGTCGGAAATCAGCGTCATCTCGGGGCTGCAAAGCCTCTGGCGCAGCGATGTGTTCCTGGCGCTTGTGGTGACCGTGTTCGCCCTCTTTGCGCCCTACCTCAAGACCATCGGCCTCGCGCTCATCCATTTCGGCCTGCTCAGGCGCAAGGTACTGCCCGCTCTCGACATTCTGGGCAAACTGGCGATGGCCGACGTGTTCCTCATCGCGCTCTATATCACGCTCGCCAAGGGCATCGGCCTCGGGCGCATCGAGATCGCATGGGGGCTCTATCTTTTCACCGCCTGCATCCTCGCCTCGATCTTTATCGCCTGGCGCACCGCGGCGGTGCGCAAACGCCCGGCCAGCGGCCCCGCCTGAGCCGCGCGCCGCGCAGCCACTCAGGTCTGCTCTGCTTCCACGCGTGTTCGGGCGCTCAATTTCCCGCAAGTTTTGCGCGACACTCGGCAACAGTTCGCCTATAACTGGTCACGTTCGGAATTCTGGGGGGAAGACCGTGTCGTACCAGTTGAGATCGTTTCTGCACCTTCTCGAAGCCGTCTTTCAACGGCTCGCCTTGATCGCCATCGCGCTCTCGGCCCTTGCGCTGATCAGCGTCACGCTTCTCGCGGCATTGGGCCACCTGCCCTGGCTTGATTTCAGCGTGAACATTGGTGCGACCCCCTATGACAATGCCGGGCGCGTCACCCAGATCGCGGGAACGGTGCTGGCGGTCATGCTCTGCTTCTTTCTGCCCGCCAACCGCCGAATCATGCGCCTCGAAACCTCGCACCGGGATTTTCATATCGGCATGAATGACGTGGCCCACGCCTACGCCGCCGCCCATGCCGCCGACCGCGAGGGTCTGTTTCAACTCAGCTCGGAATTCGATTCCGTACGCGAGCGCCTCTCCTATCTGCGCGGCCATCCCGATCTGGGCTCGCTCGAACCCGAAATTCTGGAACTCGCGGCGCAAATGTCCCATATCAGCCGCGAACTCGCCGATTTCTACGCCGACGAGAAAGTCGCGCGTGCCCGCGCCTTCCTGACCCAACGCCAGCAGGAGGTCGAGGCCTTCAACGCGCGGCTCGATCAGGCGAAACACACCTGCCGCGAGCTGAGGCAATGGGCGCATATGGTCGATCTCGAGGAAAGCGTCGCCATCAGTCAGCTCAACCGCCTGCGCGACGACATGCGCGATCTTCTGCCCGAACTCGGGCAAGAGGACATGGTCGATGCAGATGGCAACGTGATTACCATGTCCAACAAGACCGCCGCCGAATAGGGGTTTGACGCTCTCTCCGGCATGGGGCATGACGCTGACATGGCGAAACCCGGCACCTTTTCCTGCTCGGCCTGCGGCGCGTCCTTTTCCAAATGGTCCGGGCGCTGCGACGCCTGTGGTGAATGGAACACCATCACCGAGGATGCGCCCATCTCTTCCGGCCCGGCCTCCAAATCGCTGGGCACGAAACGTGGCCGCCAGATCAACCTCACCGATCTTTCGGCGACGGAATCGCCCCCCCCGCGCACAGGCTCGGGCATGGCGGAACTCGACCGCGTGTTGGGCGGCGGGCTTGTCCCTGCCAGCGCCATTCTCGTGGGCGGCGACCCCGGCATCGGCAAATCGACACTTCTTCTGCAGGCAGCGGCCCGTTTCGCACGCGCCGGGCTCAAGACCTTCTATGTTTCGGGCGAAGAGGCCAGCACCCAGATCCGCATGCGCGCGCAGCGCCTCGGGCTGGCGGATGCGCCGGTGAAACTGGCCGCCGCCACCAGCCTGCGCGACATCCTCACGACGCTGGAAACGGAATCGCCCGACCTCGTCATCATCGACTCGATCCAAACCGTCTGGGCGGACAATGTCGACAGCGTCCCCGGCAGCGTCTCACAGGTCCGCGCCGCCGCCCATGAGCTGACCACCTTCGCCAAGCGCAAGGGCGCCAGCGTCGTCATGGTCGGCCATGTCACCAAGGACGGCCAGATCGCCGGGCCACGGGTGGTCGAACACATGGTCGATACCGTGCTCTATTTCGAGGGCGAGCGCGGCCACCAGTTCCGCATCCTGCGCAGCGTCAAGAACCGCTTCGGCCCCGCCGACGAGATCGGCGTCTTCGAAATGACCGGCGGCGGGCTGGCCGAGGTCGCCAACCCCTCCGAGCTGTTCCTTTCGGGGCGCGGCGACCCGGCGCCCGGTTCCGTGGTGTTCGCCGGGATCGAAGGCACCCGCCCGGTGCTGGTCGAAATGCAGGCGCTGGTCGCCCCCAGCCCCCATTCGCAGCCCCGCCGCGCCGTGGTCGGCTGGGACGGCGCGCGCCTTGCCATGATCCTCGCCGTGCTCGAGGCGCGCTGCGGCATCCCCTTTGCTGGGCTCGATGTCTATCTCAACGTCGCCGGCGGCATCAAGATTTCCGAACCCGCCGCCGACCTTGCCGTCGCCGCCGCGCTGCTCAGTGCGCGCGAGGATTCCAGCCTCCCCGCGGAAACGGTGATTTTCGGGGAAATCAGCCTCTCGGGCGCGCTCCGCCCGGTCGGGCAGACGGAAAACAGGTTGAAAGAGGCGCGAAAACTTGGTTTCACATCGGCTATCTTGCCGTCCGGCGGTAAACCCGGTGGCAGCGGCGGCCTTTCGCTCACCCGGATGAGCGATCTGACCGCCTTCGTGGGTGAGGTTTTCGGTGCAGGATAAGCGCCACCAGGGACAGGACGGATCTTGAATGGACGGTTTCACAATCATCGACGGCGTGGTTGCGCTCGTCATCGTGCTGTCGGCCCTGCTGGCCTATTCACGCGGCTTCGTGCGCGAGGCGCTGGCCATCGCGGGCTGGATCGTCGCCGGCATCCTGGCCTTCATGTTCGCGCCCCAGGTCGAACCGCTGGTCAAGGAAGTGCCCGTCGTGGGCGATTTCATCGCCGACAGCTGCGAATTGTCGATGATCGGCGCATTCGCCGTGGTCTTCGCGGTGGCGCTGATCGTGGCCTCGCTGATCACGCCGCTCTTTTCATCGCTCGTGCAGCGCTCCGCCCTTGGCGGGCTCGATCAGGGGATCGGCTTTCTCTTCGGTGTGGCGCGCGGCGTGCTCTTGGTGGCGATCGCCTATTTCGTCTATGAAACCGTGATCTCCAGCCAGAACATCCAGATCATCGACGACAGCCGCTCGGCGCGCATCTTCAGCCAGATGACCGGCAAGATCCAGGACGGCAATCCCGAACAGGCGCTTGGCTGGATCACCAACCAATACGAAGAACTGGTCGGGGCCTGCGATGCGCCCGCCGCCCCTGCCGAGACGCAAACCACCGACCCCGCCGCCAGCGAATAGGGCGCGTATGGGCGCCCGGCCCGCCGATCAAGGACAGATGACCGCGATGCCCCAGCCGCCCCTTTTCGCCATGATCCTGGTCGCTGTCGCCGGGGCGGCCATCGCGCTGCAATCGCCCATCAATTCCGCCCTCGGACGCCATATCTCCAGCAGCCTCGGCGCGGCGACAATATCCTTCGGGATCGGTTTCGCCCTTCTGGTGACAGTGACGCTTGCCTATGGCGACGGCAGCAAGCTGCTCGGCGCGGCGCACGCGCCCAAGCTGTTGCTGACCGGCGGGATTCTGGGCGCGTTCCTCGTCTGGGCGACGCTTTACAGCGTCCCGGTTCTGGGCGTTCTCACGCTGACGGCAGTGCTGATCCTCGGCCAGATCGCCGCCGCGCTGGTCATCGACCATATCGGCCTCTTCGGCCTTGCCGCGCGTGAAATCACGCTGCCCCGCCTGCTGGCGGCGCTGATGGTGGCGGGCGGCGTGATCCTGTCGCGCTACTGACCCGCGCCACCGGGCGCGGGCGCATCGCCTGACGGCGCAAGAAAACGATCCATCGCCGCCAGCATCGCCTGCCATCCCGCATCCTGCGGCAAGGCGATGTGATTGGGGCTGTCAAAGGCGAAAAAGCGGGCATCCGGCAGGTTTCGCGCCAGGATCTGCCCCTGCTCGAAAGGCTGCACCGCATCGCGCCGCCCATGCCCCACCAGAACCGGGCAACGCACCTTGGGCAAGGCCTCGCTCACATCGAACAGCCCGATCGCCCGGCGCATCTCGATCGCCCGCGCGGGGGTGGCCGACTGTAACTGCATCTCGATGAAACTGCCGATCTGCCCGGCAGTCCCGCCCGGCATGAAAAGACTTGAAAATGCGGTCATAAAGGCGCTGTCGGGGCGGCCCCAACCGCTTTCGATCAAGCTCAGAAACGTGTCGGTCATGGTTTCGCTGCGCGCCGCATCGCGCAGCAGGCTGCCTTGCACGAGCCCCGCGACCAGCACCATCGCGCGCACCCGTTCCGGGTGACGCGCCGCAAAGGCCAGCGCGACCGGAACGCTTTGCGACACCGCGAAAATATCGACCCGGTCCTGCCCTGCGGCATCCAGCACCGCCTCCATGTCCTGCACGAACGTATCCAGCGTCAGCGCCCCGCAGGCGCGCTCGGAAAGGCCGGTGCCGCGCTGGTCGTATTGCAACAACCTGCGCCCACGACCCAGCCTGTCGATCAGGGGACGCCAGACCGGACTGGTCCAGTCCAGCTCCAGATGCGACAGCCAGTGCCCGGCCCGCAACAGCGCCGGCCCCTCGCCCGAGACCTGCCAGCCGATCCCGCTGCCATCGCGCGACGCGGTCATGCGGATCTCGGGAAACTCCGCGCCTGCCTGGGGCGCCGCATCGGGACTGTCCGCGCCCACCCTTTCGACCGGCGCCACCAGCTCCAGCCCCACGCGGGTCAGCGTGCGGATCACCGCCTGCCGCTTGCCGTCATCCCCCACCGCCGCCCTTGCCGCGCTGATCCGGGCGCTGATCGTGGCCTCCGACACGATCCGCCCCCGCCAGACATGCGCGACGATCTCGTCGCGGGTCACGACCTCGCCCGCGCGGCGCGCCAAAAGCTCCAGCAGCGCAAAGACCTGCGGCTCCACATGCACCTCGCGCTGCGCCCGCGTCAGACGATGACGGCGCGCATCAAGGACACAATCGGCGAAACGGTATTCCATCCCCCATTGAAGCACCAAACCCCGCCACCCCGTGAACGAAAAACGCCTCCGATGAGAAAAATCAGGAGAATCCCAAGCCTTTCACAAGCCCGCCTTCAAGCGCCGCCCGGCCAGCGGGCGCATCCTTGGCGCATGACCTCACCCACCAGAAGCGAGCGCACCATGACCCCGATCACCCCCACCCCAATCCATTACCGCCCCGACGGCTCGATCGACACCGCGCGCCACATGCAGGCGGGCCGAAAGCTGCGCAGCCGGAAGGCGCATGATCTGCTGGGCCTCACCACAGCCAAATCGCCCGCACCCCGGCGCATGGCATGGGCGTCTCGCCTCGGCGGGCTCCTGATGCGCCTGCGCCCCCCGGCGCGCGGCTGACAGCTTTTCGGGACTCTGCGCGCCAATGGCCGGCCACAACCGGCGCGCAGCCGGGCCACCCGGCGGCGCCGAAAAACCCTGAACCGGTTTCTGCGGCGCTCCGGGTGGCCATGGGCGAATCCGGCGATGCGTGGCTATTCCGCTGGTGGCACCGAACCCCGGCCAATCCCCTCAAGAAGGCGTGAGGCAAGTTTCTGTGATAGTTTCGTGACATATGCCGCCACAGCCCTTATCTAGGGGTCGAATGCATGACCGGGATTCGGAGCTGCCCCTTGTCCAAGCATATGCCCCCCGCGCATCCTTTCGATTTCGACGCTATGGCGGACGACGCCGATGCAGACAAACTGAAGGAAGAGTGCGGCATATTCGGCGTGATCGGCCTGACCGATGCCGCCAATTTCGTGGCCCTCGGGCTGCATGCACTGCAACATCGCGGCCAAGAGGCAGGCGGCATCGTCTGCCATGACCCCGAACAGGGGTTCAACTCGGCGCGCCGCTTTGGCTATGTGCGTGACAACTTCACCAAGCAGTCGCTGATGGAAACCCTGCCGGGGCCGCTGTCCATAGGGCATGTGCGCTATTCCACCGCCGGATCCAAGGGCCCCACCCAGATCCGCGACGTGCAGCCCTTCTTTGGCGAATTCGCCATGGGCGGCGCGGCCATCGCCCATAACGGCAACATCACCAATGCCAACGCCCTGCGCCGCGAACTGATTGAGCGCGGCTCGATCTTCCAGTCCAGCTCGGACAGCGAATGCATCATCCACCTGATGGCGCGCTCGCTGCAACGCACCATCCCCGAACGGATGGAAGACGCGCTGCGCCGCGTCGAAGGCGCGTTTTCCGTGGTCGCCATGACCCGCACCAAACTTATCGGCGTGCGCGACCCGCTGGGCGTGCGCCCTCTGGTCCTTGGGCAGATCGGCGATGGCTGGGTGCTCAGCTCGGAAACCTGCGCGCTCGACATCATCGGCGCCAAGTTCGTGCGCGAGGTCGCCCCCGGCGAAATGGTGGTGATCTCGGAACAGGGCGTCGAAAGCCTCTTTCCCTTCCGCCCGCAGAAACCCCGCTTCTGCATCTTCGAACATGTCTATTTCTCGCGCCCCGACTCGATCATCGGCGGGCGCTCGGTCTATGAAACCCGCCGCCAGATCGGCGTGGAACTGGCGCGCGAGGCCCCGGTCGATGCCGATCTCGTCTGCCCGGTCCCCGACAGCGGCACACCGGCGGCGATCGGCTACAGCCAGGAATCCGGTATCCCCTATGCGATGGGGATCATCCGCAACCAGTATATGGGCCGCACCTTCATCGAACCGACCGAGCAGATCCGCAACATGGGCGTGCGGCTCAAGCTCAACGTCAACCGCGCCCTGATCGAGGGCAAGCGCGTGATCCTCGTGGATGACAGCGTGGTGCGCGGCACCACCAGCCGCAAGATCAAGGAAATGATCCTCGATGCCGGGGCCGCCGAGGTGCATTTTCGCATCGCCTCGCCGCCTACCGCCTGGCCGTGCTTTTACGGGGTGGATACGCCGCAGCGCGAAAAACTCCTGGCCGCCACCATGAGCGAGGACGAAATGCGCGACCACCTGCAGGTGGACAGTATCAAGTTCGTCTCGCTCGACGGTCTTTACCGCGCCGTGGGCGAAGCCAACGGTCGCAAGGCCGAATGCCCGCAATATTGCGACGCCTGTTTTTCCGGCGAATACCCGGTGGCCCCTTCGGACATGATCGAACAGGGCTTTCAGCTCAAGGCGGCGGAATAGGCACACTCGCCCTCGCCCCGCCTTGGCGGGGCGTGTGGCCGCGCCGCCCGGTTTGCCCTTGACCTCGCGCGGATTTCTCCGCAAACCGCGTGCCATGACAGACCGTATCGCCCTCATCACCGGTGCGTCGCGCGGGCTGGGTTTCGCCCTGGCCGAGGCGCTTTGCGACACCCATCACATCGTTGCCGTTGCCCGCACGACCGGCGCGCTCGAGGAACTCGATGACCGCATCAAGGCCAGGGGCGGTAATGCCACGCTCGCGCCGATGGACATCACCAAGGTCGACGCCATGCGCCAGCTTTGCCGCTCGATCCATGATCGCTGGGGCAGTGTCGATATCTGGGCACATACCGCCATCAACGCCGCGCCGCTGATGCCCGCCGCGCATCTCGACGAGGATGTGTGGGAAAAATCGGTCGAGGTGAACGTGACCGCCACCGGTCGCCTGATCGCCTTCGTCGCGCCCCTTCTGGGCGCGTCGGGCCGCGCCCTCTTTTTTGCCGATGAGGCGCGCGCGGGTCAGAAATTCTTCGGTATCTACGGCGCCACCAAGGCGGCGCAGATCGCGCTGGCGCGCAGCTGGCAGGCCGAAAGCGTCAAGACCGGACCGCAGGTGCAGATCCTTGCGCCCGAACCCATGCAGACCGCCACGCGCGCCCGCTTCTTTCCGGGCGAAGAGCGCAGCGCCCTCGCCACCGCTGAGGACGAGGCGCGCCGCCTTCTGGCAACGCTCGCCTGAAGCCTTTGCACAAGGCCGGTCTTGTGCTTGCCGCAGCGCCGCCACAGGGATAGAAGAGAGCGCAACGCGACCACGACAAAGGGGCCATATCCGTGCGCATTCTCATCACCAATGACGACGGGATCGACGCACCGGGCCTGAAGGTGCTCGAAGAGATCGCCACCACGCTCGCCGGTGACGCCGGCGAGGTCTGGACCGTCGCCCCCGCCTTCGAGCAATCCGGTGTCGGCCATGCCATTTCCTTCACCCGCCCGATGATGATCTCGCAGATGGGCCCGCGCCGCTTCGCCGCCGAGGGCAGCCCTGCGGATTGCGTGCTGGCGGCGGTGCATGACGTGATGCAGGGCAATCCCCCCGATCTGGTGCTTTCGGGCGTGAACCGGGGCAACAACTCGGCCGAGAACGCGCTTTATTCCGGCACGCTCGGCGGCGCGATGGAAGCGGCGCTGCAAGGGCTGCGCGCGGTGGCCCTCAGCCAGTATTACGGCCCCGATATCCGCGATCTCGACGACCCTTTCGAGGCCGCCCGCGAGCATGGCCTCGCCACGCTCAACGCGCTTCTGGACCGTGGCGTCTGGACCAAGGACGATTACGGCATCTTCTACAATATCAATTTCCCCCCCGTCCCCGCCGCCCGGGTGAAGGGGCTGAAGGTCACACCGCAAGGCTTTCGCCGCGACATGGGATTTGGCGTGCAGCCGGTGCATTCGCCCTCCGGGCGCCGCTTCCTCTGGGTCACCGGCGCGCCTCAGCAGCAACCCACCGTTGACGGCACCGATGCCGACATGAACCTCAAGGGCTATATCTCGGTCACGCCGATGCGCGCGGACCT